>NZ_JBFAJA010000008.1:37866-180960 GCF_040654975.1 Dactylosporangium sp. NPDC050588
GCCGGAACGGGCGGGAGCCGGAACGGGCGGGAGCCGGAACGGGCGGGAGCCGGAACGGGCGGGAGCCGGAACGGGCGGGAGCCGGAACGGGCGGGAGCCGGAACGGGCGGGAGACAGGCCAGTTCAGAGCCAGCACGGCTCAGGAACCAGCGCGGGCGGAGCGGGGCGGGAGCCGGCGCGGCGCAGGCACCGGCAGGCGGAGCGGCTCAGGTGGGGTGGGAGCCAGCGGGCCGCACGAATCAGTGCGGGCAGAACAGGGCGGAAGCCGGCGCGGCGCAGGCACCGGCAGGCGGAGCGGCTCAGGTGGGGTGGGAGCCAGCGGGCCGCACGAATCAGTGCGGGCAGAACAGGGCGGAAGCCGGCGCGGCGTAGGCAGCGGGGCAGGAAGCGACGCGAGACGCGAAGCGACGCGGCGTGGCGTGGCACGAGGCGGGAAGCAGCGCGACGTGACGTGGCGTGGCGCAAGACGAGAAGCGATGCGCCGCGAGGCGAGAAGCGACGCGAGACGCGAAGCGACGCGGCGTGGCGTGGCGTGGCGCAAGGCGGGAAGCGACGCGACGCGGCACGAGGCGTGGCGCAAGACGAGAAGCGGCGCGAGGCGGGGCTGGCTGGAGGTGGAAAGGGAGCAGCCCCGGCCGCGGGGCCTCCGGGAGGAGGCGGGGCGGGCCGGGGCCGCGTCCTGGTGGAGCTAAGAAGGAAAGCGCGTCAGTGCTGTTCCTCATAGGTGGCGCCGCCGTCGGCCTCGTGGCTGAGGGGGCGGGCGCCGCCGGTGGGTGGGGCGTCCAGGGAGTGGCCTGGGGCGTGGGCCGGGAAGCGGGCGTCGAAGGCCGGGCGCTCCGAGCGGATGCGCGGCATGCTGTCGAAGTTGCGCAGCGGGGGCGGGCAGGAAGTGGCCCACTCGAGGGACATGCCGTGGCCCCACGGGTCGTTGACCTCGACGACGCGGCCGGTCTTGTAGGACTTCCACACGTTCCAGAGGAAGGGCAGCGTGGAGAGGCCGGTGATGAAGGAGCCGATCGTCGAGATCGTGTTGAGGGTGGTGAAGCCGTCGGTCTCGAGGTAGTCGGCGTAGCGGCGGGGCATGCCCTGCGTGCCGAGCCAGTGCTGCACCAGGAACGTGGTGTGGAAGCCGATCGTGGTGAGCCAGAAGTGCACCTTGCCGAGGCGGTCGTCGAGCATCCGGCCGGTCATCTTCGGGAACCAGAAGTAGACGCCGGCGTAGACGGCGAACACGATGGTGCCGAAGAGCACGTAGTGGAAGTGGGCGACCACGAAATACGTGTCGGAGACGTGGAAGTCGATCGGCGGGCTCGCGAGCAGGACGCCGGAGAGGCCACCGAAGAGGAAGGTCACCAGGAAGCCGATGGCGAAGAGCATCGGTGTCTCGAAGGTGATCTGGCCCCGCCACATGGTGCCGATCCAGTTGAAGAACTTCATGCCGGTCGGGACGGCGATGACGAAGCTCAGGAACGAGAAGAACGGCATGAGCACCTGGCCGGTCGCGAACATGTGGTGGGCCCACACGCTCATCGACAGGGCACCGATCGAGATGGTCGCGCCGACGAGGCCCTTGTAGCCGAAGACGGGCTTGCGGCTGAAGACCGGAATGACCTCCGTGATGATGCCGAAGAACGGCAGCGCCACGATGTAGACCTCGGGGTGGCCGAAGAACCAGAACAGGTGCTGCCAGAGCATCGCGCCGCCGGTCTCCGCGTCGTAGACGTGGGCACCGAGGCGGCGGTCGGCCTCCAGGGCGAGCAGCGCGGCGGCCAGGATCGGGAAGACCATGATGACCAGGACGCTGGTGACCAGGATGTTCCACGTGAACATCGGCATGCGGAACATGGTCATGCCGGGCGCGCGCAGCGTCAGGATCGTCGTGATCATGTTGACGGCGCCGAGGATGGTGCCGAGGCCGGAGAGGACCAGGCCGACGATCCACAGGTCGGCGCCGACGCCGGGCGAGTGGATGATGCTGTTGAGCGGCGCGTAGGCGAACCAGCCGAAGTCCGCGGCGCCGCCCGGCGTGATGAAGCCGATCAGCGTGATCGACCCACCGAACGCGTAGAGCCAGTAGGCGAACGAGTTGAGCCGCGGGAACGAGACGTCGGGCGCGCCGATCTGCAGCGGCGTGATGTAGTTCGCGAAGGCGAACACGATCGGCGTCGCGAAGAACAGCAGCATGATCGTGCCGTGCATCGTGAACAGCTGGTTGTACTGCTCCGGGGAGAGGAACTGCAGCCCCGGCCGGGCCAGCTCGGCGCGCATCAGCAGCGCCATGAACCCGCCGATCATGAAGAACACGAACGACGTGGTCAGGTACATCAAGCCGATCTGCTTGGCGTCCGTCGTGCGCAACAGCCGAGCGAACGCCGAGCCCTTGACCGGCTTGTGCACCGGCCAAGGCCTGGTGACGATCGGCTTTGGTGCAACGGTGGTCACGAAAGGCCTCCTGAGGCTGTTGAACCCGCTGGCGAGCCAGCTCCGTGAGGTGGCCGGACGATCGACGGCGCGATCAACACGTCACCTCGGAGGCAGAATAGTCTCCCGGTCCGACACAAAATCGCTGGGGGCACAAGACCTAGCGGGTAGCAGGCGTGGCGCCCCCCGCCGCGCCGAGGTTGAACGTGATCGCACCGGCTGCGATGGCCGCGAGCACCAGCAGGATGACGCCCCAGAAGATCAGCCGGTCCGCCGCGGTCGGCTCCTTCCAGGCACTCGAGATCCGGGCACCGACCGGCACCGCGGGCGACAAATCCGAAGTGTCCGATTCATCCGAAGACAGCGCGGAAGGTCCGTCCAAAGACGGACCAGCGGCGGGAGCGGGGCGAGCGGGCAGCGCACGGAGCAGAATCAGGGTCGCGCCCGCAAGGACCAGCAGGACGCCCAGGACGGCAATGATGACGGCGATCCAGTCACGCATCGCAGATCTCCTGACTGAGGGGGGTTGATGCCAAGCAGGCTAGGAGATCCACGCAGGTCACGCCAGAACCCCGCACGACGCCCCGAGGAGCACCCCGGCCGTCCGCGCGTGAAAACCCGGTGAAATTTACAGTCGAAACCCCGGTAGTGAAACCTGGCGGCAATCTCGTGTTGACAGTGCGGAAACCGTGTACGACGCTCGGCATGGAAGCGCTCCCAAAATCGACGCCTTGCTATCCGAGGAGGTCGCGATGTCGATTACCGCCGCTGCCGAACACCCCACCCTCGCCCATGTCGCCGCGCTTGCCGGTGTTTCTTCCGCCACCGCCTCCCGCGTGCTCAACGGCTCCGCCCGAGTCAGCCCCACCGCCCGACAGCAGGTCCGTGACGCCGTCGACCGGCTCGGCTACGTCAGGCAGCGCGCCGCCCGCGCCGTCGACCGTCGCCCCCGCTCGGTCGCCGCCGTGGTCTGCGAGCCCAACGCACGACTGTTCGCCGATCCGTTCTACTCCCGCGTGCTCGCGGGCGCCAGTGCCGCGTTCGCCGAGCGCGACATGCCCATGCTGCTCGCCGCGGGCGAACGACCGGCGTCGCTGCAGCGGTACCTCAGCAGCGGCCACATCGACGGGGTCCTGCTGATCTACTGCCGCAGCAGCCACCCCCTGGTCGTGACGCTGCCCGCGCTCGGCGTGCCGGTCACGCTCATCGGCCGCCCGCTGCAGACCAGCACGCTGCCGTACGTCGACGCCGACAACAAGGGCGGCGCCCGGCAGGCCGTGGAGCACCTGGCGCGCACCGGGCGGAAGCGGATCGTCACGATCGCCGGGCCGCCGGACGTGTCCGCCGGTGTCGACCGGCTCGCCGGCTTCCGCGAAGGCCTGGAGCGGGCCGGCCTGGAGCCGGGGCCGATCGCGTACGGCGACTTCACCAGGCCCGCCGGCGTCCACGCCATGACCAGGCTGCTCGACCACCGGCCCACCCTCGACGCGGTGTTCGCCGCGTCGGACCTGATGGCCGTCGGGGCGCTGCACGCGCTGCGCCAGGCCGGCCGCCGGGTGCCGGAGGACGTCGCCGTCATCGGCTTCGACGACCTGCCCCTCGCGGCGTTCACGCAGCCGCCGCTCACCACGATCAAGCAGCCGGTCGAGGAGATCGGCGCGGCCGCGGCGCGGCAGCTGCTGGCGCTGATGAACGCCGACAACCCGGAGCCGTCGCCGGTGCTGCCGACCACCCTCGTGCGCCGGCAATCCGCATGAGAGCACCGGCGATCCGCATGAGAGCGCATCCAAGCGGGGCCGCCGCGACGAACAGAAGGGTATGCAACGGCTACTGGAGGCGGCCCGGTCGCTCGACACCGGCACGGTCGCGCGCACCGTCCGGGAGCTGATGGACGACCACGGCGTGGCCGAGGTCTGGACCAGGGTGTGCGTCCCGGCGCTGCACCACGTGACCGGCGACGTCGCCGTCGAGCACGCCCTCAGCCAGGGCGTCGCGCACGGCCTGGACCTGGTCAGCGCGCCGCGGCACGACGACATTAGGACCAACCACGTCCTGCTGGCGTGCGCGCCCCGCGAGGCGCACTCGCTGCCGCTGCGCGCGCTGGCCGCGGCGCTGTTCGAGCGCCGGATCGGCACGTTCCTGCTGGGCGCGGAGGTGCCGTGGAGCGCGCTGCGGGCCGCGGTCCACCGCACGGTGCCCGGCACCGCGATCGTCTGGTCGCAGCAGCCGGGCACCGCCGACCCGGCCATGCTGCTCGCCCTCGCGGCGAGGTTCCCGGCCACCCGGTTCGCGGTGGCCGGGCCGGGCTGGGACCCCGCGCCGGCCGGTCTGCCGCACCTGACGTCCATCGAGGACGCCGTTTCCGCGTGTGTACCGGTCGCCGCCGGCCGACCCCCGGACGCCGACTGGTAGCCCCACGCCCGACGCCCATCGAGGACGCGTGTGTACCGGTCGCCCCGGGCGCCGACTGGTAGCCCCACGCCTGATGTCCATCAAGGACGCGTGTGTACCGGTCGGCCTCCCGACGCCGACTGGTAGCGCCGCGGCCGAACCGATAGCGTGCCGGGCATGATCGAGCTGGGGCCGCCGGCGTACACGGGACGGCGCCGGGCAGGCATCGGCGGTCAGCCACGGTTCGTGTTCGCGGCGGTGCTCGTGCTGCTCGCGCTGGTCGCGCTGCTACTGCGGGTCATGGCCGGCGGCGACGACCGGCCGGAGGCACAGGCGACGATCGAGCCACCCGGCCCGGTCGTGCCCGTCGAGCCGGGCAGCGCCGCCGCACAGACGACGGCCGCCGCCGGGTCCCCCAGCGCGAAGGCGAGCCACAGCGCGTCACCGTCCTCGTCGCCGAAACCGTCGACGACCCCGTCGGCATCCCTCCAGCCGCCGACGCCGAGCGCGAGCGGGAGCCCCAGCGCCGCCGACACAGCAGCGACGACGGTCGAAGCGGAGGCCGCCGCGAACCGCAGGCCCAGCCAGATGACGGTGCGCGAGGTGTCGTCGGCGTCCGGCGGGCGGGCGGTCACCGGGGTCGGCAACAACCGGGTGCTCACGTTCACCGGGGTCACCGCCGAACGGCCCGGCGAGGCCACCGTCACCGTCGCCTACCTGTCGACCGAGGACCGCTCCTGCTGGCTGCGCACCGGCCGCGGCAACTGGCAGCAGGTCCGGTTCCCCGCCAGCGGCGGCTGGGACCGGGTCGCGACCGTCACACTGACCGTCCGGCTCGAACCGGGCCAGAACACGATCGAGGCCGGAAACACCACCGGCAGATGGTGCCCCGACCTCGATCGCATCACCGTTGCCCCCCGCTGACCACCCCAGCCGCGGCAACATGATGTGGAACGTTTGGCGTGACCGTGCGCCGGGTGGACCATCCAGGGAGGCTTCCGGTTTTGTCCGGCGCCGGTCACATGAACAAATATGCGGGCCGGACCTGAGTCGCACCCGTAATCGCGCTGGGAAGTTCCTGGTAATAGGGTCCCGGGCATGGCGCTCTTCGACCTTCCCCTCGCCGAGCTGCGGCTGTACCGCGCAGCGACCCCCGAGCCCGCCGGCTTCGACGCATTCTGGGCCGAGACCCTCGACGAGGCGCGCCGGCTGGCCGCCCCCGCGGTGCTCACGCCGGCCGACACGGGCCTGCGGGCGGTCGACACCACCGATGTGACGTTCACGGGATTCGGCGGTCAACCGGTCAAGGCCTGGCTGAGCCGCCCCGCCGGAGCGACCGGACCCCTTCCGGTGGTCGTGGAGTTCATCGGGTACGGCGGAGGCCGGGGCTTCCCCCACGACTGGCTGCTCTGGTCCGCCGCCGGCTACGCGCACCTGGTGATGGACACCCGCGGGCAGGGCGGCGGCTGGCGGTCCGGCGACACCCCCGACCCGGACGGGTCCGGCCCGCAGGCGCCCGGCTTCCTCACCCGCGGCGTCCTCGACCCGCACACGTACTACTACCGGCGCCTGATCACGGACGCGGTCCGGGCCGTCGAGACCGCCAGGGCGCTGCCCTTCGCGTCCGACGTGCTGGTCAGCGGGATCAGCCAGGGCGGCGGGCTGGCGCTCGCCGCGGCCGGCCTGAGCGACGTCGCGGGCGTCATCGCCGGCGTGCCCTTCCTGTGTGACATCCGCCGCGCCGTGACGATCACCGACCGGGCGCCGTACGCCGAGTTCGCCGCCTTCTGCCGGCTCAACCCCGCCCGCGCCGCGCAGGCCCTCGCCACCGTCGACCACGTGGACGGCGTGCACTTCGCCGCGCGGATCACCGCACCGGCCCTCGTGTCGGCGGCGCTGATGGACCTGACGTGCCCGCCGTCGACGGTGTTCGCGGCGTACAACGCGCTCACCGGCCCCAAGGAGCTGGAGCTCTACGAGTGGGACGGCCACGACGGCGGCCAGGGCCACTTCGCCGCCCGCTCGGTCGCCTTCGCCAACGCGCTGTTCGGGCGCTAGGCGACCCGGAAGGACTCGCCGAGGGTGTGCACGACGTCGCCGCGGTGCAGCTGGCGGCCGCGCCGGGTGTCGACCTCGCCGTTGACGGTGACCTCGCCGTAGGCGATGAGGTCCTTGCCCTCCCCGCCGGTCTCCAGCACGTCGGCGAGCTTCAGGAACTGACCCAGCCGGATCATGTCGCCACGGATCTGGACATCTCTCATCGGGCACGCTCCAGCAGCGTCAGCATCTCGGGCAGGTCGAAGAACCGGGCCGTGTCCAGCGCCGACGGCCCGCCCGCGGCCGGGTCCGCACCGGCGTCCAGCAGCGCCCGCACGGACTCCTCGGACCGGCGGAACACGGCGGCGGCGAGCGCGGTCTGCCCGCGGTCGTTGGCCCGGCCGGTGTCGGCGCCGCGGGCCAGCAGGGCCGCGACCGTCGCCGGGTGGTTGTGGTACGCGGCGAGCATCAGCAGCGTGTCGCCCTTGTCGTTGGTCAGGTTCACCGGCAGCCCGGCATCGACATTCGCCGCGAGCTCGTCCGCCGCACCCGCACGGGCCAGGTCGAACATCTGATGCGCGAAGTCGATCACGGCCGGGTCGATCGGTTCACTCACGCCATCACCTCCGCTGCGCTCCGGCGCTGCCGCGAACCCAACCTGCAATCCCGGTGAGCGGCCCGAGACGCTTCGCTGGCCGCTCACGGCCAAAGCCTAGCTGTCAGGCAGCCGACCGCAGGACTCCGAACCCGCCGCGCGCCGCCCCCGTGTCACTGGGCAACGCTGCGAACAAGGAGACGCCGACATGCGCAAGATGATCCTCACCCTCGCGGTGGCCGCCGCGGCCGCCCTGTCGCTCACCGCCTGCGACTCGATCGACCTGACCAAGCAGGACCAGGCCGCCACGGGCGCCGAGGCTCCCGCCGCCGCGGAGACCGGCAACGGGACGCCGGCGGCCGCCGGTACCGCCGCCGCGACGACCGCCGCCGCCACCGTGGCCGGTGTCAAGGTCCGCGACGACGCCACGCTCGGCAAGGTGGTGACCGACTGGAAGGGCTGGACGCTGTACCGCTTCGAGAAGGACACCCCGAAGCCGTCGAAGTCCACCTGCGAGGCGGACTGCCTGGCCAAGTGGCCGTACGTGCCGTACGTCGAGAACATGAAGATCGAGGGTGTCGACCAGAAGCTGATCGGCAAGGTCACCCGCGCCGACGGCGCGCTGCAGCTCACCATCAACGGCTGGCCCGCGTACCGGTTCGCCGGTGACGCGAAGGTCGGCGAGACCAAGGGCCAGGGCGTGGGCGGCGTGTGGTTCGCCTTCACGCCCGAGGGGAAAAAGGCCCAGGCCGTCACCGGGGACAGCGGCAACGGCGGGTACTGAACCCTTCCGGTCGCGCCGGCTCCCGCCCCCGTCGGGAGCCGGCGTGGCCGTGTTGTGCAGATCTCGTGACGAGGGCTCCCCCGTCCCGGAGGAGCGGCCTACGCTGCGGCCATGACCACGCGGCGGAAGATCCGCATCTGGCTCGTGCTGTTCCTGATCGGCCTGATCGCCAGCGGGGTGACCGCCTTCCCGCTCGAGCACGAGGTGCACTGGCTGCGGTCGGCGCTCGACCGGTTCGACGCCGCGCCCGACGCCCTCGTCGCCTGGATCCAGCGGGTGGATCAGGGCATCACCGAGACCAACGACCGCTATCCGTTCATCATGTACGGCACCGACTGGCTGGCCTTCGCGCACCTGGTGATCGCGGTCGCCTTCTGGGGCCCGCTGCGCGACCCGGTCCGCAACATCTGGGTCATCGAGTTCGGCATGATCGCCTGCGTCGGCGTGGTGCCCCTCGCCCTGTTCGCCGGCCCGGTCCGCGGCATCCCCGGCTGGTGGACCGTGATCGACATCTCGTTCGGCGTGTTCGGCATCGTGCCCCTGATCATCGTCCGGCGCCTGATCAAGCGGCTCGAGGCCGAAGGCACCCACCTTGCTCCCGAAAAACCGTTGCAGCCGCTCGGCGGCCGTGGCTAGGTTGGTCGTACACGGGAAAGGAGGTGGTCCAAAGTTGTGTAGCAATGGGACTCGTGAGGTGACTGTCCGCTAGCCGCCGTCCTCTGGACTCGCACTTCGTGCGGCCGCCCGGATGGCGGCACGGCGAATACGAGACAGTTTCCCAGCCCCCGAGGCTTTCCGGTGTCAGTCCAGCCGGCCCGCGCGCAGTCAGCGCAGGAACCTCGGGGGCTGTTCCATATCCTGATGCACATGATCTCCGCCGACCGTCTCCGCGACCACGTCGCCGCGCTCGTCGCCCACGGACCGCGCTGCGGCGACCTGCCCGGGGTGCCCGCCGCGCTGCGGTACATCACCGATGAGCTGAGCGGGCTCGGCCTCGTCGTGCGGGTCGAGCGGTACGGCGGCGAACTGCACGACGTGAACCTCGTCGCCGAGATCGAGGGCGGCACCTCCGACGACGCCGTCGAGCTCGCCGCGCACTGGGACACCGTCGACACCACCCCCGGCGCCGACGACAACGCCAGCGGCGTCGCCGGCGTCCTGGAGGCCGCCCGCGCCCTGCGCGACCTGGACCTGCCGGCGCGCACGATCCGCTTCTGCCTCTTCGGCGGCGAGGAGGACGGCTTCAAGGGCAGCACCGCCCACGTCCGCCAGATCACCCCCGACACCGAGTCGATCGTCTTCGAGATGATCGGCCGCACGTCCCCGACCCAGTCCTCGCCGTCGTTCCTGCTCGACCCGCCGACGGTCGGCGACTTCATCGCCCTCATCGCCAACCCCGCCTCGGCCGGCCTCGCCGACGCGTTCGCCTCCGCCGCCGCGCCGCACCTGCCGACGTTTCCCCTGGTCATGCCCACCGAGGCGATGGAGGTCGTGCTGCGCAGCGACCACGTGCCCTACTGGAACACGGGCCGCCGCTCGCTGCTGGTCACCGACACCGCCGAATACCGCAACGCCGACTACCACGCGGCCACCGACACCCTGGACCGCCTCGACCTGGACTTCGCGGCGAAGGTCACCACCGCCGCCGTCCGCACCATCACCCGCCTCGCCGGCTGACCCAGCCGCCATCGATGTGATGCAGATCACCCGACTCTGAGGTGAGGGCGCCGTCCCTCCACCGGCCCGCCACCCCTGATCTGGCAGCATCCCTGCCGTGAGTCCGACGCCGATACGGCTGCTGATCGCCGACGACCAGGCGCTCGTCCGCGGGGCGCTCGCCGCGCTGCTCGACCTCGAGCCCGACCTCACCGTCGTGGCGGAGGTCGGACGCGGCGACGAGGTGGTCGCGGCGGCCAGGGAGCACCGGCCCGACGTGGCACTGCTCGACGTGGAGATGCCCGGCATCGACGGGATCGCGGCCGCCGCCGCGCTGCGCAAGGCGATGCCCGGCTGCAAGGTGCTGATGGTGACGACGTTCGGGCGGCCGGGGTACCTGCGGCGGGCGATGGCCGCCGGGGCGTCCGGGTTCGTCGTCAAGGACACGCCGGCCAGGCAGCTCGCCGACGCGGTGCGGCGCATCGCCTCGGGGCTGCGGGTGGTGGACCCGGCGCTGGCGGCGGAGACCCTCGCCAGCGGCGACAGCCCGCTGACCCCGCGCGAGGCCGACGTGCTCCGGGCGGCCCGCGAGGGCGGCACGGCCGCGGACGTCGCCGGGCAGCTCGGGCTCTCGGAGGGCACCGTGCGCAACCATCTGTCGGCGGCGATCGGCAAGACCGGCGCCCGCACGCGCGCCGAGGCCGTCCGGCTCGCCGAGGAGAACGGCTGGTTGTGAACGGGCACGGAAACCGCGATGTAAGGAGCAACCAGTAGGGTGGTTGCATGACGGCACTCCTGGCGAGCGGTCGCGACGCGGACGTCTACGCCATCGACGAGCGGCGGGTGCTGCGTCGCTACCGGCAGGGCGGCGACGTGACCGCCGAGGCCGCCGTCATGGAATATGTCAAGGATCACGGCTTTCCGGTTCCTCGCGTGTACGAGGCGGCCGGCGCCGACCTGATCCTGGAGCGGCTCGACGGCCCGACGATGCTGCAGGCGCTCGCCGACGGGTCCCTCGACCTCCGCGACGGCGGCACGGTGCTCGCCGACCTGCTCGACCGGCTCCACAAGGTGCGCGTGCGGACCGCGAAGGACCCGGGCACCCGGATCCTGCACCTCGACCTCCACCCGGAGAACGTGGTGATGACCGAGGGCGGGCCGGTCGTCATCGACTGGCGCAACAGCACCGAGGGCCCGCCGGAGCTCGACGTGGCGATGAGCGCCCTGATCCTCGCCCAGGTGGCGATCGAGCCGGGGCACGAGTTCGCGGAGCGGGCCGAGGTGTTCCTCGACGTGTTCCTGTCGTGCACGAAGGACAACCCGCTGTCGCAGCTGGAGGCCGCGGTCCGCCGCCGCGGCGCCGACCCGGGCGTGACCGCCGCCGAGCAGTCCCACCTGCACGAGGCCGCCATCCTGGTCACCACCCTCGCCAGGGCCCACCACTGAGCGGCGACCGGCCCGCCTGACCGAAGCCACCGGACGGCAGCCGGCCCGCCCGACCGAAGCCCGCCTCGAAGCCATCGGACGGCGACCGACCCCGCCTGATCGACGCCCGCCTCGAAGCCAGCCTCGAACGCCGCCGGGCGGCGGCCCGACCGCCGCTTGATCGAGGCTCGTCGAGCTGCTCCGCAGACTCACCTCCCGCAGGCGACGCCCGGCCCGCGCCGGCGACGGCACGCTTCATGCCATGGAGGAACTCTTCGTCCGGCAGGTCGACATCGGCATCGCCGAGATGGACGTCGCCGACGGCGACCAGCTGACCACCGCCCGCGTCGTGGTGGAGCACGCCACCGCCACCGACGGCCGCGGCGGCCCCGAGCGGCAGCTGCTGCTCGTGTACGGCGCCGAGGAGACCCCAGCGGTCGCCGAGGCCCTACTGAGAGCAGCGGAGACCGCCATCACACCCTGACGCACATCTTGTTGAGCGCTCAACTACTTGCTACATTCGACGTATGAGTACGCTGCCCGAGCTGGACCGGCATCTTGCCACCGCGATCCCGGCCAGCCGGGACCAGCGCGCCTGGACACCCGACGACGGCGCGCTGCCGAGCATCTACCTGAGCCACGGCGCCCCGCCGCTGCTGGAGGACGGCCCGTGGATGCGGGAGCTGTTCGACTGGGCCGCCGGCCTGCCCAAGCCGAAGGCCATCCTGATCGTCAGCGCCCACTGGGAGTCCGCCCCGCTGAGCGTGTCCGGCACCGCCGCGGGCACGCCGCTGGTCTACGACTTCGGCGGGTTCGCACCGCACTTCTACCAGTTACAGTACGCGACCCCGGACGCGTCCGACCTCGCCCGGCGGGTCGCCGCCGCGATGCCCGACTCGGAGCCGGTGCACGAGCACCGCAGCCGCGGCCTCGACCACGGCGCCTGGGTGCCGCTGATGGTGATGTACCCGCTGGGCGACGTCCCCGTGCTGCAGCTCAGCCTGCCGACGCACGACCCTGACCGGCTCCTGGAGCTCGGCCGCCGGCTGCGGTCGCTGCGCGAGGAGGGCGTGCTGATCGTCGGGTCCGGGTTCATGACGCACGGCCTGCCGTTCCTGCGCCGCGAGCACTGGCTCGGCACCGGCGGGACGCCGGGCTGGTCCGCCGACTTCGACGCCTGGGCCGCCGAGGCCCTCGCCAAGGGCGACCTCGACACGCTGACCAGGTATGCCAGCCTCGCGCCCGGCATGCCGTTCGCCCACCCGACGGTCGAGCACTACACGCCGCTGTTCGTGACGCTCGGCGCCGCCGACCGGCCCGACGCGCCGGCCACCACCGTGATCGACGGCTACTTCATGGGGCTGTCGAAGCGATCCGTGCAGGCGGGCGCTAGCGTCTGACCGTGGCCTACCTGATCTCCGTCAACGCCGGCACCCCCACCCCGACCGACCACTCGACCGAGCCGGTGACCGGCATCGACAAGCGTCCCGTCGAGGGTCCGGTCCTCGTGCTGGTGCCCGGCCCGGAAGGCACCGCGCCGACCGGGATCGCCGGTGACGTGGTGTGCGACCTGCGCGTGCACGGCGGACCGGACAAGGCGGTCTACGCGTACGCGCGGGAGGACCTCGACAGGTGGGAGCGGGAGCTCGGCCGGGAGCTGACCGGCGGGGTCTTCGGGGAGAACCTGACGACGTCCGGCCTGGACGTCACCGGCGCGCGGATCGGTGAGCGCTGGCGGATCGGCGGCGAGGTGTTGCTGGAGGTGGCGTCGCCGCGCATCCCGTGCCGCACGTTCGCCGGCTGGCTCGACGAGAAGGGCTGGATCAAGCGCTTCACCGACCAGGCCGAGCCCGGCGCGTACCTGCGCGTGCTGCGGCCCGGCACGATCCGCGCCGGCGACCCGATCGAGGTCGTGCACTCCCCCGGGCACGACGTGACGATCGGGCTGGCGTTCCGGGCGCTGACCGCCGAGCCCGCGCTGCTGCCCCGGCTGCTCGCCGCGGACGAACTGCCGGAGCGCACCAAGGAGAAGGTGCGGGCCAGGCTCGGCCAGCGGCTCAGCCAGTAGGCAGGACCAGCGCGTACGCCCGCGGGAAACCCAGCCGCGGGATCCTGTGCTGCTGGATCTCCTCCAGCGTCACCTCGCGGACCTGGCCGGAGCCCGGCTCGAAGCAGCGCAGCACCGTCTCCTGCGGGTGGGCGGTGATGAGCACCCAGTGGCGGGGCACGCCCTGGCCGACCAGCATGGCGACGGGCCAGCCGGTGTCGACGGCGGCGGTCACGTCGCTCAGGCGGTCGCCGCGGCCGCGGAAGAGCCGCCACCCGTACCGCGTGCCCAGCTCCGCGGTGTGCCTGGAGATCGTCGCGGCGACGCCCCACGGGGTCGTCCCCAGCTTGCGGGGCCAGATCCGGTTGGCGGCCTCGTGGATGCGGTGCTGCTCGGCGCCGTAGTCGGCGACGCCATCCGCGTACTGGGGGTCCAGCAGCGCCGACGCCACCATGGCGACGGTGGGTCCACACGTGAACCCGTCGGTCTGCCGGACCCCGGTCCGTAACTCAGCGGTCGTGAAATCGACGCCCCAGGCAAGCATGCCCGGTTTGTATCAGACGGCGCGGGCCACCGCTATCTTCGTGCCGGAGCGCTGGCCCGCCTCGTAGAACATGTACTGCACGCCGCCGTCGGTGCCGAACGACGGCGCCGCGGAGCGGTTGTTGTCCGGCGCGCCGGACAGCGCGGCATGGAAGACGCCGAGGTGGACCTCCTTGTCGAAGTTGTTGCCGACCTCGGTGAGGAACATGTCGCCCGACGAGCCGTGGTAGACGACGTACGTGGTGTTGTTGCGGTACAGCAGGTGCGGGCCGCTCAGGTCGGTCTGCCCGTCGGCGGCGGGCGACACGAGCGGGTTGGGGTCGAACTGCCACGACTTGCCGTCGGCCGACCAGCCCCAGAAGATCCGCCGGCCGCTCTTGAGGCCCATGAAGACCATGACGTACTTGTTGCCGAGCGCGGCGATGCGGTGCTCGAAGACCCGCGCGTAGGTGGTCTCCGTGGTGCCGGGCACCATCGCGGTGGTCAGCACGGTGCCGTAGTAGGTGAAGTTGATCCCGTCGCTGGAGATGGCGAGCCGGGTCGTGGTGTTCTCGCCGTGGTAGTACATGAAGAACTGCCTGGTCGAGGCGTTCCACACGACGTGCGGCGACGACACGTGACTGACCGAGTAGTGCGGCGACCAGGTCCGGCTGATGATCGGGTTCGCCGGGTGCTCGGTGAACGGGCCCGCGAGGGAGTTGCCGTAGGCGAGGCAGATCCCGCCGGGCGCGTCGTGCGGGGCGTAGTAGAGGTAGTAGCGGCCGCGGGCGCCGCTGATCTTGTCGTACATCCCGCGGATGCAGGGGAAGATGAGCTCCCCGGTCGGGTTGTAGGCCAGGTTCGCCGGAAGCGGCTGGCCGAGGTACTTGTAGGTGGGGAATCCGGCCGGGGCGGCGGCGGACGCGATGCTGGGGATGGCGAGCGCTCCGGCGAATCCGGCGGCACCGGCCAGCACCTGGCGGCGGTTTACAGGTGACATGCGACCGAGTCTGGGGAAAGCCCAGCGCTCAGCACAAGAGGATAATACGTATTATCTGCCAGAGGCCTCAACCGCCTCGGCGACCCTGCCGATAACCAACGCGTGGAGACTCGGGGGGCCAGGCCGCTCTGGCTTGCCTGGCTGCTGATCGGCGGCCTGGCCGCGGTCGCCTGCCCGCTGCTGCCCGACGGCACCTACGTCGCCGACTTCGGCTTCGAGGTCGTCGGGCTCTTCTCGGTCACCATGGTGCTGCTCGGCGTGCGGCGCAACCGGCCGCCCCGGCGGGCGCTGTGGTACTGGTTCGCCGGCGGCCTCGCCACCTTGGTCCTCGGCGACGTCACCTGGGCCATCTACCAGCACGTGCTGCACCGCAGCCCGTTCCCGTCGCTCGCCGACGTGTTCTACCTCGGCGCGTACCCGCCGCTCGCCGCCGGCCTGTGGCTGCTGCTGCGCCGGCACGGCCGCGACGTCGCCGGGCTGATCGACGCGTGCATCGCCGCCGCCGGCACCGGCCTGCTCTTCTGGGTGTTCGTGATGCGGCCGGTCGCCGAGCTCGCCGGCGTGTCGCTCCTGCAGCGGCTGATCTCGCTGGCGTACCCGGCCGCCGACGTGCTGCTGCTCGTGCTGCTGGCCAGGATGCTCGCCGGCCGCGCCGCGAAGACGGCGAGCTTCTGGCTGCTGGCGGCCAGCATGGCGCTGATGTTCTGCACCGACGTCGCCTACTCGCTGGTGTCGACCTACGACATCCTGGCCGGCGGGGTCCTCGTGGTCGGCTGGCTGGTGTCGTACGTCTGCCTCGGCGCCGCCGCGCTGCACCCGTCGATGCGGGTCATGGACGAGCCGTCCGACGCCGTCGACACCGCCCTGTCGCGGCGCCGGCTCACCGTGCTCGCGGTCAGCTCGCTCGTCGCACCCGCCCTGCTGCTGGGGCAGGGCGTGGCGGACGGCGGACGGATCGACTGGCTCGCCATCGGCACGGTCGCGGTCGTGGTGTTCCTGCTGGTGCTGGTGCGCATCGCGGGCCTCGTCGGCAAGGTGCAGGACCAGGCCGACCAGCTCAGCGAGCTGGTCATGCGCGACGACCTGACCGGGCTGCCCAACCGGCGGTTCCTGGAGGAGCTGATCCGCGACGAGCTCGACGCGGGCACCGTGCCGCAGGTGGCGTTCATCGACCTCGACGACTTCAAGCGCATCAACGACGGCCTCGGCCACGCCATCGGCGACCAGCTGCTCGTGGCCGTCGGCAAGCGGCTCGGCACGGTCCTGCGCCCCGGCGACGTGGTGGCCCGCCTCGGCGGCGACGAGTTCGCGGTCCTCATGCCCGACACCGGCCCCGTGGCCGCCGACGCGATGGTCACCGAGCTCGCCACCGCGCTGCAGGAGCCGGTGTTCGCCGGCGACCAGCACCTGCTCGTGCAGGCGAGCATCGGCGTCGCCGACGCGGCGGGCACCCGCGACCCCTTCGAGCTGCTGCGCCGCGCCGACGTCGCGATGTACGCCGCGAAGGAGGACAAGACCCGCCAGCAGCGCTTCCGGCCCGAGCTCGACCAGCGGGCCGCGGCGCACGCGCAGCTCGGCGCGCAGCTGCGCGAGGCGCTCGACCAGGGGCAGTTCCAGCTGGTGTACCAGCCGATCGTGGCGCTGCCGCACGGGCAGATCGTCGGCGTGGAGGCGCTCATCCGCTGGCACCACCCGACGCTCGGCTTCATGAGCCCCGCCGACTTCATCCCCGTCGCCGAGCGCAACGGCCAGATCGTCGAGCTCGGCGCCTGGATCCTGCTCGAGGCCTGCTCGCAGGGGGCGGCGTGGATGGCCACCCTCGGCGACGCCGCGCCCGGCAAGGTGTCGGTCAACGTCTCCGCCCGGCAGCTCGCCGAGCCCGACTTCCCGGAGGTGGTCGCGGCGGTGCTGGCGGCGACCGGCTTCCCCGCGGACCGGCTGGCGATCGAGGTCACGGAGACGGCCGTCTTCGGTGGCGGGCGCGCGATCGAGGCCCTGGACGCCGTCCACGAGCTGGGCGTGCGGATCGCCCTCGACGACTTCGGCACCGGCCACTCGTCGCTGGGTCTGCTGCAGACCTGCCCGGTCGACATCCTCAAGGTCGACAAGTCCTTCGTCGACGACATCACGATGGCGGGCCGGCACTCGGTGATCGCGACCGCGCTCATCAACGTCAGCGACGGGCTCAACCTCGACGCCATCGCCGAGGGCGTCGAGACGGCGGAGCAGGCGCAGGAGCTGTACCGGCTCGGCTACCGCTTCGCGCAGGGCTACCACTTCGGCCGCCCGGTCGCGCAGCCGTCCTTCGCCCTGGCCTCCGCCGCGGCCTGACCCCCGGGCCGCCCGCCGTGCCTCCCGGGCGCGGTCTGGCGGGCGCGCAGCCCGGAGTTCGCCGGCGGGCGCCCGTCTTCCGTGGCCGCGGCGCCCCGTCTTCCGTGGCCGCGGCGGCCGTCTTCCGTGGCCGCGGCGGCCGGCGCGCTACGCGGTGACGCCCGCGGTCTCCTGCTGGCGGGGCAGCAGGGTCCGCGCCGCGGTCGCCGGCAGGACGACGCAGGTCCTGCAGCGGGCCTCGTACGTGTACGTGCCGTCGTCGGGCAGCGCGGTCGACGGGGCCAGCTCGCGCAGCATCGGCTCACCGTGCTCGAGGACCTGCGTGTAGACGGCGCTGAAGCCGCGGCACACGTCGCACACGGCGCGCCGGTAGGTCACCGACGCCGGCCCCAGCTCCAGCAGCGCCCGCACCGGCGCGAACAGCTCGCCCCGGTGATCCAGGTCGATCCCGGCGGCGACGACCCTGGTGCCGCGCTCCAGCAGCGTCCGGACGACCGCCATGTCCGACATGGCGAACATGTGCACCTCGTCGATGCCGACCACGTCCACCTCCCCGTCCAGCGCCGAGGCGAGCGAGCTCGCCTTCACGGTCGCCAGGGCGGCCCCGCTGCGCGACACGACCCCGGCGTCACGGACGTGCCGCGCGCTCTGGAACACCCGGTGCCGCACGTCGGTGAACTGCAGCGGCGACAGCAGGCTCACCAGCTCGAGGGACTTGCCACTCTTCATCGGCCCGAGGATGACGGTCAGATCCACGGCGGCCAGGCTACCGCCCCGACCGGCCCCGCTCACGTGTTACGGCTCACCCCACGGCTGACCCCGTGTCGCTCAGCCCATCTGCCAGAGCGCGCTGACGGGGACGGCGCGGAGCTTGGGGCCGAAGGGCAGGGTCGCGGTGCCGGTGTAGAGGACGACGCCGACGATGAAGTCGTCGCCGAGCCTGTCGGCGAGTCGGCGCAGCCCGCCGAAGTCGTCGGCCTTGACCGTGGACGAGGCCTTCACCTCGATGCCGACGACCTGGCCGCGACGGTTCTCCAGGACGGCGTCGACCTCGGACCGGTTCTGGTCGCGGTAGTGGTGCAGGTCGGCGAGCTCCTCGGACCAGGTGAGCTGGCGGGCCAGCTCCGACAGGACGAAGCCCTCCAGCAGCGGGCCGAAGGGCATGCCGGGCCGGCGCAGCGCGTGGGCGTCGAGGGCGAGCAGCCGGGCCGCGATGCCGGAGTCGACGAAGACGAGCTTGGGTGCCTGCGTCGCCCGGGTGCCCAGGTTGCGGGACCAGCCGGGCACCCGCTTGATGAGGAACACCTCCTCCAGCAGGCTCATGTACCGGGCGATGGTCGGCCGGGACAGCTGCAGCTCCGACTCGAGGCCGCCGGGGGCGACCAGCGTGCCGGAGCGGGCGGCGAGCAGCCGGATGAGGGTGGTGAGCTGCGGCGCCCGCTCGATCTCGGCGAGCTGCCGCACCTCCCGGTCGATGAGGTTCTGCACATACGCGTCGAAGAAGCGGCCGCGCCGCCGCGGGTCGGTGCGGGACACCGCCTCGGGCAGGCCGCCGCGGACGATGCGGTCGGCGTATTCGGCGCGGGTCAGCGACGACTCGTGCCGCAACGCCGGGCCGAGCCGGAAGGCGGCGTCGACGAAACCGTCCGGGGTGCTGTCGATCTCGCCCTGCGAGAACGGCCAGAGCTCGATGGTCTCCATCCGGCCGGGCAGCGTGTCCGGCAGGTCACGCAGCCCGAGCAGGCGGGACGAGCCGGTCAGCAGGAAGCGGCCCGGGCGCGGGTCGGCGTCGACGGAGGCCTTGATGGCGAGCAGCAGATCCGGCGCGCGCTGAATCTCGTCGATGACGATGAGGCCCTCGAACGCGATGAACCCGACCGGGTCGGCCAGCGCGGAGTGCCGGTCCTGCGGAAGGTCGAGATCCCGCCACTCCGCGGCCCGGGCCCCGGCGACCGCGCGGACCAGGGTGCTCTTGCCCGCCTGGCGGGCCCCGTTGACCAGCACCACTCTCGTGTCGCCGAGGGCGTCGGCGACGGCACTCGTCGCCCGTCGAGGCGTGAACGATGAGGCCGGCACCCCTGCACCCTAGCACCAGACTTTCGATCCGCGGCGGTTCGCTTTTTGATTTGCGCGAGTTTGGCTTTCGCTTTGCGCAGATTTGGCTTTCGGTTTGCGGCGCCGCACGCCGCCGCTTCGCGGCCGGGCGCCGGCAGGCGCCGGCGTGGCGGCAGACGGACCCGGTGACGGGCAGGCGGTCAGGCGCCGGTCAGGGCCAGGTCGGCGCCGACGCGGATGCCGGGGCCGGCGACGGTGGTCAGGTGACCGTCGGCGTCGGCGTGCACGACGCGGGCGCTGGCGTGGTAGCGGATGTTGAGGTTCTCCGCGAAGTGCCGGCCGTTGAGCAGGCCGCCGGCGGCCATGACGGTGGCGATGTCCAGGGCCCAGTACCGGTGGCCCTGGTGCCCGTCGCGGTAGTGGACGGCGACCTCGCCGGACAGGTAGGCGTCGTAGACGACGCGGACGCCGAGGTCCATGTGCAGCGCGACCAGCTCGTCGCCCGCGGCGCCCGGCGGCAGGTCGACGCTCGCGGACTCGACGGTGCCGGTGCCCCAGTCGTGGGTGTAGTCGAGGCCGGCGCCGCCGGCCGGGAACGTGATCACGTAGCGGACCGGCGTCGTCGGGCTGACGCCGCCGACCGGCGACCACAGGTGCGTGGCGGTGCAGGTCAGGCGGGTGCCGGCGCCGGCCAGCGGGACGCTGACCGGCATGGAGCCGACGCCGGTGACGGAGGCGCTCTGCACGACCAGGGTCGTGGTGACCGGTGACCAGTCGTGCGATCGGTGCAGGAACCCGTCGAGCTGCGCCAGGTCGGGCCGCTCGCCGAGGCACGCCGTGACGGCCTCCGTCAGCGCCTCGCCGGACAGGCCGAAGAGCTCCGTCTCCTCGGCGGTGACCGGATGGTGGTCGGCGCCGGTCGCGTTGACGCTGGACGAGGCGTAGCAGAGCCCCGCGATGATCGACAGCTCGATGCCCATGACCGCCCCCTGGGTTGTAACGCCGCTGTTACGAAGCGTCCCACCAGTGCCGGAGGCCAAGGTCACGAATGCTGAAACCGCACCGAAGAGGAGCGCAGCGAGGCCTGGCGCGGTGCGGAGCGGACCTGCAGCGTCGCGCTGAACGCCTCGTCGTCGAGGCTGCGCTTGGACGACGCCGCCAGGTCGGCGGCCGCGGCGGCCTCCCGCTCGAGGGTCGACGCCTGCTGGTACGCGCGGAACAGCCGGTCCCGGATGATCCGGCGCATCCGCAGCTGCTGCGCGAACGGGTGCTCCGTCGGGTCCCAGCCGTTGCGGTGCATGAGGGCGTCGGCGAGGTGCGCGGCGGACAGCTCGCCCCGCTGGTGCGCCGCGTTGACCATGCGGACCATGTGCTGCCGCCGGGTGTCCGGGTCGTCCTCGGTGAGCGGGAACGCCTGCGCCCGCTCCAGCCGCCGGACCTCCTTCTCGGCCTCCTCGTACGCCCGCCACGCCGCCTCCTGCGTGCGCTGCGCGGCCTCCCACTCCTCCCGCCGGCGCCCGGCCATCACCGAGGTCCGGGACGCCGCGACGGCGACCTCGTCGCTGTACCGCTGCAGCTCCTGAAGCTCGGCGTTCTTGCGCTCCATGGCGAGCTGCCGCTCCCGGGCGGCCTCCGGGTCCCGGATCGCCTTGCGCAGCCGGGCCCACCAGGACGGCCGCCCGGCCCTGGCCTCCTGCCACTTGGACAGCAGGGTCAGCACGACGAACGTGACGAAGACGGCGGCGAGCAGCGCGGCCCAGATCGCGAGCGCTTCACGCATCCCGTGGGCAAGGTCCTGCAGAGCGGCGTCCATGAATGCACCTCGAGGGGGGATCGAGCGGCGAGAAGGGGACGTCTCAAACCCGGGCGCGAGGCGGCGCCCGCCCAGCGACAGCCCCCACGGTGACCCCGTCAGGAACAACCGCGACGACAGCAGATGTACCAGTAGCCGGCGCGCCCGACGGCGAAACATCAGGGCCCGCACTGACGGCCGCGGGCAGCGCCACAGACGATGCACGCGCTGTCGGCGCCGAGGCGACCCGCACCGCCCCCGCGACGGGCGGCGCTCCCCGATCCACAGTGGACACGGGCAGCGCGGGCGTGAACCCCGCGCCCAGAATCACCGCACACAACGCCAACGCCAACCGCCGCACGCCACGCCTCAGGCGGCTGGCAGGCGCAACGACGTACATGACTCAAACATGCCCTGCGAAGATGAAGGTCGCAACACGAGACCCCGCACCGTGACCTGTCACACGACCCGCCCCAGCACCTCTGTACACCACCCGAAAAACAAACCAGAGCCCCGACACAAAGAACGTGGCCCCCGGACCGGTCTTGTGGGGGTGCTGGGTGGAGCGAAGCTCCCACTGGGAGCACCGGCTTCGCCGGTGCGCGGGGAATCATCGAGCACTGATGCGAAACGTCGCCCCCGGACCAGTCTTGTGGGGGTGCTGGGTGGAGCGAAGCTCCCACTGGGAGCACCGGCTTCGCCGGTGCGCGGGGAATCATCGAGCACTGATGCGAAACGTCGCCCCCGGACCAGTCTTGTGGGGGTGCTGGGTGGAGCGAAGCTCCCCCACTGGGGAGCACCGGCTTCGCCGGTGCGCGGGGAATGACGACATCACCAACGCGAATCGGCGCCCCCGCCGATGAGCAGGAGGCGCCGATTGATGGAGTGGAGACGAGGGGACTCGAACCCCTGACCCCCACACTGCCAGTGTGGTGCGCTACCAGCTGCGCCACGTCCCCATCTTCGTGCCCCGGTCTCGCGGGCACTCACGGAATAGTACACAACCTTGGAGGGGGTCTCACACCGGGTATCTAGTTCTGCGTCGGGTCGGCCGGGTAGTGGGCGACGGCGGCCATGAGACCGCCCTGGCGGCGCAGGACCATGTGCCAGAGGTCGTCCGGGCGGGGGGCGAAGGCGTCGCTGGGGAGGGCGTCGAAGACGAACCAGGAGCCGCTCTCGATCTCGCGCTCCAGCTGCCCCGGGGACCAGCCCGCGTAGCCGGCGAAGACGCGGACGCCGACGACGCCGGCGACGAGAAGGTCGGGGTCGCCGGAGAGGTCGACGGTGCCGACGGCGCCCGAGACGCGGTTGAAGCCCGCCAGGTCCTCGACGCCGGGGCGGGTGCGGGCGAGGCAGATCGCGGCCTCGGGCTGCACGGGGCCGCCCTCGAAGACGACGGGTGGCTCGCCGGCCAGGGCGCCCCAGCCGCCGAGGACGTCGGCGACCTGGACCTCGGTGGCACGGTTGAGGACGACGCCGAGGGCGCCGCCTTCCTCGTGGGCGACGACGAGGACGACGGTGCGTTCGAAGTTGGGGTCGCGGAGCGCGGGCGTCGCCACCAGCAGCCGGCCGGTCAACGACTCCATCGCCCTCCCTCGACGCTGCTTCGACGTGCCCCGCCCGCCGGAGCTCCCCCGCCGGGGTGATCCCCGGCCGGTCGGCGCTCCGAACATCCCACCGGCCTGGTCAGCACCACCCGAAGAACCGGACGAACCGCCACCCGGCGAACCGGACGAACCGGAGTCGCCGGACGAGTCTGACGGACGGAACTGTTCCATCCCACCGAGATCCCCGTATGAAGACATCAGCTCCACCAGCAGACATGACGGGCCGCGCGGTTGAGGACGAGCCGGGGTGCGAGCGTCATGTCTCGCACATTAGCCTGACCCGCCGCTCGCGGTTAGGGTCTGTTGCGTGACCTCACTCGCGGACGTTGCCGTCATCGGTGGTTCAGGGCTGTATGCGCTGCTCGACGACGCCGAGGAACATGTGCTCGACACGCCGTTCGGCGCGCCGTCGGATCCGGTCACGGTGGCGACGGTCGGCGGGCGGCGCACGGCGTTCCTGCCCCGGCACGGCAAGGACCACCGGTTCCCGCCGCACAGGATTCCCTACCGGGCGAACCTGTGGGCGCTGCGGGAGATCGGTGTGCGGCAGGTCCTGGCCCCGTGCGCGGTCGGCGGGCTGCGGCCTGAGCTGGGGCCGGGCACGTTCGTGGTGCCGGACCAGCTGATCGACAGGACGTCGGGGCGGGTGCAGACGTTCTACGACACGGGCGCCGTGCACGTGAACTTCGCCGATCCGTATTGCACCAACGGGCGGGCCGTCGTGAAGAAAGTTGCAGCGGAGCACGGGATCGACACGCACGACGGCACGATGGTGGTCGTCGAGGGGCCCCGGTTCTCCACCCGGGCGGAGTCGCGGTGGTACACCGCGATGGGCGGCGCTGTCGTGAACATGACCGGCCACCCGGAGGCCGTCCTGGCCCGGGAGCTGGCGCTGTGCTACACATCGATCGCGCTCGTCACCGACCTCGACGCGGGGGTCGAGGGTGACCACGGGGTGACGATGGACGAGGTGTTCGCGGTGTTCGCGGCCAACACCGAGCGGCTGCGGAAGGTGCTGCTGGACGTGGTCCCGGCCCTGCCCGAGCTGCCCGACGACCCGTGCCAGCACGCGCTGGACGGCATGCCGGTCTAAGGGACCGGCGTTCCGGTCAGGACGCGCGCGCCGGTCTGGGGAAACCGCACCACGAAGCGGCAGCCGTCGCCCTCGTTGGCGACGGCGACGTCGCCGTGGTGCGCCTCCACGAGGCCACGGACGATGGCGAGGCCCAGCCCGCCGCCGGCCTCCCGGGTCGGGGTCCTGGCCGCGGTACCGCGGAAGGCCACATCGAACACGCGCGGCAGATCCGACTCGGGGATGCCGCCGCACGTGTCGCTGACGGCGAGCCAGCCTCCCTTCGTGTCCTGGCCGCCGGTCACGGCCACGGTGCCGTCGGGCGGCGTGTACCGGATGGCGTTGCGGATGAGGTTGTCGACCACGCGGGACAGCTCCGGTACGGACCCCTGAATGGTCGGCCACCCGTTCGACGACGCGGTGAGATGGATGCCGGCGGCCGCCGCGAGCGGCGTCGCGGTGGCGATCGCGTCGGAGACCACGTCGCCGAGGGGCACCTCGGACAGGGTCAGCTGCAGCGCACCGGCGTTGATCCGGGACAGCTCGAAGAGGTCGTCGACGAGCGCGGCCATCCGGTCGGTCTCGGCGCTGATGCGACGGTGGTAGTCGGCGACGGTCGACGGGTCGGAGACGACGCCGTCCTCCAGGGCCTCGGCCATGGCGCGCAGCCCCGCGAGGGGTGTCCGCAGGTCGTGCGAGACCCAGGCGACCAGCTCGCGGCGCCGGGCCTCGGCCGCCCGTTCCCGCTCCCGCGCCTCGGCCGCCCACATGCTGGCCCTGGCGAGCCGCCCGCCGGCCCAGAGCCCGGCGGCGAGGCTGACGGTGGCGGCGGTGCCGACGACGATGAGCAGCACGTGCAGGTCGTGGTCGGAGATGAACATCTCCATGGAGGCCCCGACGATGCCGGCGAGCACGCTCAGGACGGTGACGAGCAGCAGCACCACGATGTGCGCGGTCACGGAGCGGCCCCGAAGCGGCCCGCGCAGGACCAGCAGCCCGGCGACGGCGACGGCCAGCGAGCAGCCGAGGGCCATCAGGAACGTGAGGAGGACGTCACGCATATTCGTACCGGTAACCGACGCCCCACACGGTGAGGATGCGCCGCGGCTCGGCCGGGTCGTCCTCGACCTTCTCCCGGAGGCGTCGCATGTGGACGGTGACGGTCGACTGGTCGCCGAAGGTCCAGCCCCACACCTGCTGGAGCAGCTCCGCGCGGCGCAGGACCCGGCCGGGGTTGCGCATCAGGAACACCAGCAGGTCGAACTCGCGCACGGTCAGCGCCAGCGCCTCGCCGCGCAGCGTGGCGGTCCGCCGCGCCTCGTCGACGCGCAGCTCCCCGTCGACGAGCGTCTCCTCGACCGGGGCGGGGATGGCCCGGCGCAGCACCGACTGGACCCGCAGGACCAGCTCGCGGGGTGAGAACGGCTTGGTGACGTAGTCGTCGGCGCCCAGCTCGAGGCCGAGGACGCGGTCGGACTCCTCGCCGAGGGCGGTCAGCATGATGACCGGCAGCGTGCGGTCCTGCGCGCGCAGGCGCCGGCAGACCTCGAGCCCGTCGATGCCGGGCAGCATGAGGTCGAGCACGACCAGGTCCGGTCGTTCGGCGTCGTACGAGTCGAGCGCCTGCCGGCCGTCACCGGCGAGCGCGACGGTGAACCCTTCGCGCTCCAGGTATCGCCGCACCACGTCGCTGACGGTCGGGTCGTCGTCGACGACCAGCACACGCTGCCCCATCACCCGAGCCTAGAGCGCCCGGAAGCGCCTTCGGAATCACCGGGCGAGCCGTAAGCGAACCGTCAGGTCTCGCCACCCAGGTCGGTCTCGTACGCCTCGTGCAGCAGGTCGGCACCGCGCTGCCGGTGCTGCCACACCTCCCGGATCAGCCGGGCCGCGTCCTCGCAGACCACCTCCGGGCGGACGCCGCCCGCACCGAGGTGCCCTTCCAGGTCGTCCAGGGCCTCCCAGACGGTCTCGTGCTCGTCGACCAGCCCGTAGAGTCCCCGCGCGAGCCGGGGCGCGTCGCCGAGGACACCCGCGTAGAGCCCGGACGGGCCCTCGGTCTCCCGGACGTGGGCGGCGAACGCCGCCTTGAGCTGAGCGACGGCCTGACTGACCGCCGGGCGCCAGGCCGGGTCACCGGCCGGCGTCTGTATCGCGTGCTCCACCCGTTGTATGCCACCGAGCAGTTCCATGGGACGCACCTCCGCCGCGGTTACGTCAGTCCCTCCATGGTGTGACCTGGAGCACAATTTGTCCAGGCTAAAGCGTCGAAATCTCCTCATTCACCCCGGCCGAGGCGCCGGCCATCCGGTGCAGCCACGTGGAGACCACCGCCAGATCCGCCTCGCTGAACCCGGCCGAGAGGCGGGCCTCGACGGCCTGCACGGTCGGCAGCGCGGCCTCCAGCCGCTCCAGCCCGAGCGGGGTCAGCATGATCTGCTGCGAGCGCCGGTCGGTGGGGTGCTGGCGCCGCTCGACCAGGCCCGCGCGCTCCAGGCCGCCGAGCATCTCGTTGGCCGACTGGCGGGCGGTGGACACCTTGCGGGCGACGTCGGCGACCGACATGCCCGGCGACTCCCGCAGCAGGAGCAGGGAGGCGAACTGCGCGACCGAGAGGTCGTGCTCGACGAGCGCCTCGGCGACCACGCCGCGCAGGCTCAGCCACGCGTGCCGGACGAGAAACGTGGAGCAGGCTTCGTCGGTACTCACGGAACCATTGTGCGCCGTACCAGTATTGACAGGAACCTGACGTTATTGACACAGTGAGGTCATGACCGTCAGGGACCTGTCAATAAAGCTACCCCAGCAGCGTCGCGTGCTGTCGGTGCTCGTCTTCGCCGCGGTGCTGATCTGGATCGACACGACCATCCTCGGCATCGCCCTCGAACGCATCGCCGACCCGCGGACCGGTCTCGGCGCGACCCCCGGCGAGCTGCAGTGGGCCGTCGGCTCGTACGCGCTGCTCTTCGCCACCGCGCTGTTCGCCGCCGGCGCGCTCGGCGACCGCTACGGGCACCGCACGGTCCTCGCCGCCGGCCTGGCGATCTTCGGGGCCGCCTCGGTCTGGGCCGCCTGGGCGGGCGACGCGACCGGCCTGATCCTGGCCCGCGGCCTGATGGGCCTCGGCGGGGCGATGATGATGCCTACCTCGATGGCGATCATCGGCGCGACGTTCCCGGCCGAGCGGCGCGCCGGCGCGATCGCGGCCTGGTCGGCGTCCAGCGGCGTCGGCGTCGCGCTCGGCCCGCTGCTCGGCGGCGTGCTCGTCGACCACTTCTGGTGGGGGTCGGTGTTCCTGGTCAACCTGCCCGTCGTCGCCATCGCCCTCACCGGCGTCCTGCTGGTCGTGCCCAACCCGAAGCTCGTGCAGCGGCGCCGCCCCGACCCGCTCGGCCTGGTCCTGTCCACCGGCGGCCTGGCGCTGCTGGCATACGGGCTGATCGAGGCCGGCCAGAACACCGACTGGACCCGGTGGCAGGTGTGGGCGACCACGCTCGCCGGTCTCGTGGTGCTCGCGCTGTTCACGGTCGTGGAGTGGCGCTCGGCCGAGCCGTCGTTCGACCCGCGCCTGTTCCGCAACGGCCGCTTCAGCGCCGGCAACGTCGCCCTCGCCACGCTGTTCTTCGGCATCACCGGCCAGATGTTCTACGGCAACTTCTACCTGCAGGGCGCCCGCGGCATGTCGGCCCTGGAGACCGGCCTGGCGTTCCTGCCGGGCGCGATCGGGGTCGCCGCCGGCTCCGGCATCGGCGCGCGGCTGGCGAAGCGCTTCGGCGTCGGCCCCGTCAGCGGCGTGTCGCTGCTGGTGGTGGCCGCGGGCTTCCTGGCCAACCTCACGTTCGACCTGGACACGCCGCTGCTGTGGTTCTGCGCCGTCGGGTTCGTCAGCGGGATCGCGATGGGCATGGCCATCGCGCCGACCGTCGCCGCCGTCATCGCGGTGCTGCCGCTGGACCGCATGGGCGCCGGCTCCGCGGTCAACAACACCGTCCGGCAGGTCGGCAGCGTCCTGGGTATCGCGCTGCTCGGCACGATCCTCGCGAGCACCTACCGGGACCGGATCGCGCCCGCCCTCGCCGGCCTGCCGCCGTCCGCCCGCGACGCCGCCGCGCCGTCGGCCGAGCACACCCGCGCGGTCGCCGAGCAGCTGCACCGGGCCGACCTGGCCGCCGCGGCCGACGGCGCGTTCGTGACCGCGATGCACGTCACGGCCGCCACCGGCGCTCTCGTCGCCTTCGCGGGTGGCGTACTGCTGCTGGCGGCGTTCCGCAGCAGGAAGTCCACTGTGGAAGATCAGCGGGTCTTGTCACCGACGGGTTGAGGCCCGACGATGACCACATGCCGGCAAACCGGGGGGTTGCGGCCGCACTTGTGCTGGCCGGGGGCTTGGCGATCGCATCGGCGGCCCTCGCCGGGCGGGGCCCGTGGCGGTTCGTCGCGCTGATCCCGCTCGAACGACCCTCCAGGGCGATCGCGGTGCTGGTCACCGGGGTCGCCCTGGTCGCCGCCGGCCTCCTGCGTTCTTTCCTGCCGGCTTCGTTGGCTTCTGTGGCTTCGTGGCCTTGGTCAGCTTCGTTGGCTTGGTCAGCTTCGTTGGCTTGGTTGGCTTTGTTGGTGGGCGTCGTGATCGCCGGCTTGGACGCGGGGCAGGCCACGGTCGCCGAGTCGGGCGACGGCCGGTTCACGCTGGTGGCGTACGACCGCGACCACCGCCACTACGTCCTGCGGACGCCGCACCCGAGCGGGTGGCACTGATCGTCCAGGACGCCCGGGAGTACGCCGCGAAGTACCTGACCTGACAACCCGAGGACTCCCGGTGGCGGCCGGGATCTCGCGGCGGCGGCGCGGCCTGAGCACCCGCGCCGCCGCCGCTTCTTGCTGCACATCAGCGGTCAGGGCTGCGAGGTCACCGGGTAGCTCTTCTCCGGGACCACAGCAGCCAGCCGAGGCCCACGACGGCGAGGGCGGCCGCGGCGATGGTGAGGCGCAGCCAGACCGGCCACGGGCCGCGGTCGGGGTCGCCGCCCGGGGCGACCCGCGCCGACGGCAGCAGCGCGGTGGCGGCCTGCAGGTCGTAGGTGGTGGAGCCGTCGGCGGTGGTCAGCGGGCGCAGGTCCGGTCCGCTGACCGTGCGGTGCTCGGTGGCGCCGCCCTGGGTGACCAGCGGCCGGTCCTGCGCCGCCCAGCCGACCAGCGCGATTTGCTCCTCCGTGACGATCGGCGCGGGCGGCGAGGCCCGGTCCAGCGGGTCGGTGGGCAGGAACGCGATCGTGCAGTCGAGCTTGCCCACGCCGGCGTTGTCGGCGACGGCGAGCCACCGGCCGTCCGGCGACCAGGCGGCCTGCCCGGCGATCAGCACGCCGAAGCCGACGGGGGCGAGCTCGGCGACGACCTCACCGCCGGCGACCTCGACGATGCGGATCGCCCGCCGCGGCTCGACCTCCGTGTCGGGCGCGCCCTGCACGGCGAGCCGCCGGCCGTCGGGCGAGAACGCGGCGGCCGTCGCCACCGTCGCGAGCCTGGTGGAGATGCCGGTCGTGAAGTCGAGGACCGCCGATTCGGTGTCGCCCACGGTGTACGCGAGGCGGGTCCCGTCAGGTGACCAGGCCAGCGGCTGGACCACCCCGGTGCCGAAGGTCGCTTTGGTGCCGGTCACGCCGGTGCGCAGGTCGACGACGACGATGTCCGCGGCGTCGGTGGCGGCGGTGCCGGTGGCGGTGCGGCCGACCGCGACCCGCGTGCCGTCGGGGGCGAGCAGCGCCGGCGCGTCCTGCCAGGTGCCGAGCTCGGCGGGGCCGCCGCGCCGCTCGGCCTCGTCGAGCCGGCGGTACGTGTGCCCGTCGGCGCCCAGCACGACCGTCTGCTGGGTGTGCAGCCAACGCGGTCCGCCGGCGCCCTGCACGTACATGAGGAGCGCGGGGCCGGGCGGTGCCTCGGACACCGGGGCGGTCAGCAGCGACAGGCCCGCGAGGCGGTTCGGCAGGACCGTCCCGTCGGTGGGCGCCGCCGGCTGCGCCAGCAGCCCCGGGCCGAGTGCCGCCGCGGCCAGTACACCCAGAACTCCGGCGGCACTGAGCAGCGGACGCCACCGGCCCGGCTTCGTCGTGGCCCGCGCCATCAGCACGGCGACGTCCGGGGGGTCGACGGGGACGGCATCGGCGATGGAGCGGACGGCCGCGCCGACGCGGGCCTGCGGGTCAGACGACATCGAGGTCCTCCTTGATCGCGGTCAGCGCCCGGTGCAGCAGCGACTTGACCGTGCCCGGGCGGCAGCCGAGCGCGGCGGCGATCTGCGCCTCCGGCAGGTCAAGGTAGAACCGCATGAAGACGGCCGCCCGCTGCCGCGGCGAAAGCTTCCGCAGCGCGGCCCGGACGACCTGGGCGTCGGGTGTCGTCTCGGCGCTCAGCTCCCACGAAGCGGTGGCGTGGCGGCGCTCCAGCCGGCGGCGGCGCACCCACGACGTGCACCGCGACACCACCGCCCGGCGCAGGAACGGCACCGGCTCGCGGACCTGGTCGCCGCGGCGGAACCACTCGATGAACGCCTCCTGCGCGACGTCCTCCGCCGCGGCGAGGCTGCCCGTCGTCAGGTACGCCAACCGGACGAGCGCCGGGTAGTGCACGGCGTACACCTCCCGGAAGGCCTCCTGGTCAAGGCCCTCCGGGGCGGGATCGTCAGTCACCACGGTCACATGGTGCAGGCGCACGAGGTGCCGGGTCGGTTCCGGCTACCTTCCCATGAGTTTTTCGACGTCGGCGAGCTCCGACTCGGTGAGCGGCCCGTGGGCGAGCGCGCCGGCGTTCTCCTCGACCTGCGCGACGGTGCGGCAGCCCGGGATCGGCACGGTCCGGCCGCTGTACGCCCACAGCCACGCAAGCGCACCCTGGGCGAGGGTCCGGCCACCGGACGTCAGGACGTCACGGACGGCGTCGATCCTGTTCAGGAACTCCGCCGCCGGCCGGCCGCCGGTGAAGTAGGTCATCCACTCGGGGCTGAGCCCGCGGACGTCGTCCTCCGGCAGCTTCGACTCGGCGGTATACCTGCCGCCGAGCAGACCCATCGCGAGCGGCCCGCGGATGATGACGCCGAGGTCGTGCCGGTCGGCGACGGGGATCACGCCGAACGACCCCCGCAGCACCGAGAGGTCCGCCTGGATCGTGGTGCAGTGGACGCCGGCCTCGGCGAACGCGGTCGCCCGCTCCGGGAAGTCGGTGCTCCACCCGTACGCGCGGACCAGGCCCTGCTCCACGAGCGCCTCGAGGGCCGGGATCAGGTCCAGCGCCTGCGGGATCGGCAGGCCGTTGATGTGCAGCTGGTACAGGTCGATGTAGTCCGTGCCGAGCCGCCGCAGCGACTCCCGGACGGCCCGCCCGACCCCCTCGGGCGTGCCGTCGTCGGGGCCGACCTGGCGGGTCTGCTCGTCGAACGTGGCGCCGAACTTCGTGGCGATGACCGCCTGGTCCCGTCGTCCGTGCAGGGCCGTGGCCAGGATCTTCTCGCTGTGCCCGGCGCCGTAGACGTTGGCGGTGTCGAAGAACGTGACGCCCAGGTCGAGCGCCCTGCGGATCGCCCGGATCGACTCGTCGTCGTCGACCTCGCCCCAGCCGAGCGGCTGGTCCCCGGCCCAGAAGGGCCCGCCGATCGCCCAGCAGCCGATCCCCAGCGCGCTGACCTCGATGCCGCTGCGGCCCAGTTTCCTCGTTTCCGTCATGGTCGTCAGGCTGCCAGCTGGAGCGCGCTCCAGGTCAACTCGCGCAGCTCCACGTGACCGCGACCGGCTCCGCTCAACTCGTGCAGCTCCACGTGACCGCGACCGGCTCCGCTCAACTCGTGCAGCTCCAGGTGACCGCGACCGGCTCCGCGCTCATCGTGCTGCCTCGGCTGGACAGGTATCCGGCGACGACCGTCCCGTCGTCGCTGAGCGCCTCGACGGTCAGCATCGCCGTCTTCTCGTCGTACCCGGCCGGCAGCGGCAGCTGCTGCGTGGTGCCGTCGGGCGCGACGATCGTCTGATCACCGGCGATCCGGCCCTGGGCGTTGACCACCCACATCAGGCCGTCCGTCGTGTCGAACCGGCCGGTGCGCAGGTTCCACCGCGGCGCACCGATGAACCGGCCGCCGCGGGCCGGCTCGTCGTGCCCGGCCCAGCCGACCACCCAGCCGTCCCGGATCCCCTTGGCGCTGTATGTGGTCGCCGGCTTGCCGTCGACCTGCGGCCGCGGCAGTTGCTGGACGGTGCCCGACGGCGACCAGACGTAGCCCAGGTCCGCCTTCGCCCCGCCGCCGGCTGGGGCGCCGAACAGGGTGCCGACCACGGTGCCGTCCTCGTCGATGCCGCTCGCCTTGCCGGTCATGCCCTTCGCCGGCGTCGCCAGCATCGTCGGCTGCGCGTCCGGCGACGCCCACATCGCCGCCCTGCCCTGCACCGACCCGACGATGACCTCCCGTTCGTTGATCGCGAACGCCTGGGCGTCGGTGCCGGCGAGCTTGCTGAACTTCCCGTCCTTGTACACCCACGCCGTGGTCGTGTCGGCGGTGGTGAAGCTGGTGCCGACGAGCACACCCTTGGAGGTGGCGTCGTACAGCGTCGGGTCGTCGCCCGGCATGGGCACCTTCCGCAGCTGCCGGTCCTCCCACACGACGGTCGATGGGTGCCCGCTCTCGTAGGTGCGGCCGACGATGTACCTGCCGGTGGGGTCGGACCCGCTGACGACCGCCTTCCCCTCGGCGAGCTTCTGCACCTCGCACCCTTTGGGGCCGGTGCTCCGGCTCGGTTCCTGGTTGGGGCTCGTGCCCGTCACGGGTGGCTTGTCCGCTCCGCCGTCCGTCACCGCGGCCCATCCGGCGACCGCCACGATGACGGCCGTGGCGCCGGCGCCCGCGATCCGCACCCGCCGGTGGTGCCGGTCCCCGTCGGCCATCGCCCGCGCGACGTCCACCGTGGACGGTCCCATCGGCCGCCCACCGGCCAGCGGCCGCAGCAGCGCCGCACCTTCCTGTTCGTGCTCGTGCTCGTGCACCGTCATCGTCCTTTCCGCATCTCGGCCGGTTCGGCCTCCTCGACGTACCTGCGCAACGTCGCCAGCCCGCGGGCGGTCTGGCTCTTGACCGTGCCGGGCGAGCAGTCGAGCATCGCGGCGACCTCGTCCACCGGCAGGTCGCACAGGAACCGCAGCACCAGCACCGCCCGCTGCCTGCGCGGCACCCGGGCGAGCGCGGCCCGCAGCACGACGGCCTCCTCGACCCGCTCCGCGGCCGCGCTCCGCGGGTCCGGCGCGTCGGGCGGCTCCGCCGTCAACCCGACCCGGAACCAGCTCCGCCGCCGCTCGTCGACGAACCCGCGGACGACCATCGTCCGCACGTACTGGTCCAGGTGCTCGACGTCCCGGATCCGCTGCCACTTGACGTACAGCTTGGTGATCGCCTGCTGCACGAGATCGTCGGCGCGGTGCTCGTCCCCGCACAGGATGTACGCCAGCCTGCGCAACGACGGCATAGCGCCCGTCACGTACTCGACGTACTCGCGCTTCGCCTCGGCCCGCATGCCCGCCCTCCCTGGTGTCGCGACTTCAACGCGCCCCGCCCCGCTCCCGGTTGCACGGTTTCCGCCGGAAGTTTCAGCCCCACAGCCGGCAGTCCAGGTGGGTAACACCCTGGCCCACGATGATCGTCGGCTCCTCGAACCTCGCGAGCTTTCCGGCATGTACGAGCTCGCGGAGCACCCGGACACCACCGCCGAGCACCACCGGGACCAGGTCGATCCGCAGCTCGTCCAGCGTCACTGCAGACTCGAACACTGCCGCGCCGACCCCACCACCCCCGTCAGCACGCTCGCCGTCGACCACCGCCGGCGCCCAACGACCGGGTTGACACGAACGACACCGCCACACCTGGGTCGACCTCCCCGACGCCCCCTACTCAGTCGACGGGAACGACGCCGCCACAGCCGGTCGACCGCCCCGACTGCCACCGTCTGAAGCGAGCAACACCTCCGCAAATGGTCAACCGCTCCCGGGCCCTCACCATCCCGGTTGACGCGAACAACGCCACCGCAACCGCGCCCACCACATCCATTGGCGCGGTGCCCACCGGCACCGTTGCCGAAGAAACGGCTCCGCTCGCGACGGCATCTCAAACTCATCCACCACTGCGACGGACACACCCGAGCCGCCTCATAGCCGGACCACGCCAAGCCCAGCCCCACCCGAACCAGCCCACGCCGCAACCGGACCGCATCAAGCCCAGCCGCGCCGAACCAGCCCACACCAGGCCGCGCCGAGCCGGGCCGGGCCGCGTCGCGGTGGGCGGACCGCGCCGGGGCGGAGCAGTTGGGAGAGGTCAGGCGGGGCGGACGTCGAGGCCTAAGGCGACCGCGATCATCGCCGCCTGGTCGGTCGTGATGATGGCGTTGCGGAGCTCGGTGGTCAGGGGGTCGAGGCCGGACAGGTCGCTGCCGCGCAGGTCGCAGCGGGTGAGGTCGGCCTTCTGGAGGGCGGCGCCGGAGAGGTCGACGTCGCGGAAGGTGGCGCCCTCGCAGCGGGCGGCGGTCAGGTCGGCCTCGCGCATGCGGACGCCGGTGAACTCGGCGCTGGTGAGCTTCGCGGCGGGCAGGGCGACGAACGACCAGTCGCCCCCTTCGACCTTCAGCAGCTCGAAGGTGCAGCGGTCGAAGGCGCTGCCGACCAGCTTGCAGCGGGTGAAGGTGGCGTCGAAGAAGTTGCAGCCGACGAACGTGCAGTTGAGGAACGCGACGTCGGTCTGCACGGAGCAGTTGAACCTGACGTTGGTGAACGTGCACTCGGTGAAGACCGACCGCTCGTTGGTCGCCTCGCACATGTCGACGTCGACGAACGCGACCCCGGAGTGCTCCAGGCCGACGGCGTGGTGGTCGGTCCAGTCGTCGTCGTAGATCGTGGTGTGGGTCAGTGGTCGCCGCTCAGCCATGCCCCACCTTCTCACCCAGGTACGACAAAAAACGTCGTGAGGCGGCCGGCGTCGTACAGGTGGAATGCCAGCGCGGGTGGCGCGGAGCGGTCCAGGCCGCCGTCACCCTCCCATGGGAGGACCAGCGTCGATGCCACACCGGGGGCGGACAGCACGGGTACACCGGCGAAGACGCCGGCGGTGGCGCTGTGGACGTGCCCGCACAGCAGCGCGAGGACGTTGGGGTGCCGGGCGATGACCTCGGCGAGCCGGGCGGCCCCGAACTGGCGCACGCGGTCGGCGGACGGATGGCCGATCTTCACCGGCGGGTGGTGGAAGCACACGAGGGACGGTGCGCCCTCCGCCAGGACGTCGTCGAGCCACGCCAGCGTCTCGTCCGCCAGCCAGCCGTCGTCGCGCCCCGGGATCGACGAGTCGCACAGCGCGAACAGCAGGTCGCCGACCCGCGCGACCTGGTCGACGGGCCCGGCGCCGGCGGCGGCCACGTAGCGGCGGAACTCGGGCCGCGAGTCGTGATTCCCGGGCGTCTGCAGCAGCGGTACGCCGAGCCGTCGCAGCACCGTCGCGGCCGAATACTCCGACGCCCGCCCGTGATCCGCCACGTCGCCCGTGACCAGCACGGCGTCGACGGGCCGGCGCAGGCGCTCCAGGTAGGACAGCACCCGCTCCGCCCGCTCGGCGCTGCGCCCGCCGTCACCGTCGTCGAAGTGGGTGTCGCTGACGTGCGCGATGAGGGTCACCGCCCGACGGTACGACCGCCGCCGACCCTCCTTCGAGATCCAATCGCACCGGCGCGGCCCACACCCGTGGTGCCCGCCGCCCGACGAGCCGGAGATCGACTGGTTCCTGGGTATCGTGGTTTGGGTGATCGAGCTGTTGTTCGAGCCGGGGGACCTGGCGCGGCTGCGGTTCGCGCGCTCGCCCATGCAGGAGCTCGTGAGCAGCGTGCGGGTCGCCGATCACGCCGAGCGGGTGCGGATGCATCAGCCGTGGGTCAGGTCGGTGCGAGGGGGCGTGTCGGCGCTGCGGCTGGAGCTGCTGCGGGCGGTGCTGGGCGATCGGCGGTACGTGCCGGAGTTCCTGGCGCCGGCGCCGGACCGGATGGACACCAGGTTCGGCGACGAGCTGGCGCGGGTGCGCAGCACCCCGGGTGAGGTGGTGCGGGCGCAGCTGGACCTGCTCGGCAGGCCGCTGCCTGAGGCGTTGCTGCCGTTGTACGAGGACCCGGAGCGCCATCTGGGGCGGCTGGCGGCGGAGATCCAGGCGTACTGGCAGGTCGCGATCGAGCCGGTCTGGTCGCGGCTGGCCGGGCTGCTCGACGCCGAGATCGGGCATCGCGCGGATCAGCTGACGTCGGGCGGCATCGTACGGCTGCTGGGAAACCTGCATCCGGAGCTGGAGTACGCCGAGGACGCGCTCCGGGTCCTCTGGCCGACGTGGCAGTCGCGGAACCGGTTGGAGGGTGCGGGGTTGCTGCTGGTGCCGTGCGTGTTCGCGTGGCCGTCGCTGCTGGTCGACACCGGCCCGGAGTGCCCGGCGCTGATCTACAGCCCGCGCGGCGTGGGGCAGGTGTGGGAGGGCGCGGCCCGGGTGGCGGTGCCACCGGTCGCCGACCTGCTCGGGCGCAGCCGGGCGGCGCTGCTGGTGAAGCTCGACCTTCCGCTGTCCACCACGCAGGTCGCGCGGGATCTGGGGCTGAGCGCGGCGTCGGTCAGCGAGCACCTGTCGGTGCTGCGCCGGTCGGGGCTGGTCACGTCCAGGCGGTCGGGGCGGCAGGTCCTCTACCAGCGCACGGCCCTCGGCACCGACCTCCTGGGAGCAGCCACGATTCGGTGACGACCGAATCGTGGAGCCGCCGCCGCGGCCGCGCCCACCATGTCGGAAGACATGAAGGAGGCCCACATGCGTGTGGTGAAGACGCTGGTCATGGCGGCGGCGATCGTGGCGATGACGGCAGGGACGGCGGCTGCTTCGAGCGGCACCGGTGGTTGGGAGCCGACGAGCACGCCGCCGTTCGTCATCCCGGCCGGCGAGGTGTGCCAGTTCGAGGTGAAGGGCGACATCGTCCGGGACCAGGAGCGGATGCGCACGCCCGCCACCTATCCCGACGGCTCGCCGAAGGTGCAGGATTTCGCCGGTGTACTGGTGATCCGCTACACGAACACGAGCAACCACAAGTCGGTCGTGCGGGACGCCACCGGAACGATCCGCGTGTACTACCTGGAGGACGGCACCCGGATCCTGCAGCTGCACGGCAACAACGCCCTGCCGGTCAAGGCGGCCAACGTCGGCTTCCCCGGCGGCGACTACATCACCCACGGCGACTTCGTCGTGATCAGGCACCCGGACGGCAACCGCGAGGTCCCGGTCCAGCTCGGCACGATGGAGAACCTCTGCCGGACCCTCGCGTAAAGCACAGCGAACGAAGGGCCCCCGCCGTGTGGCGGGGGCCCTTCTGGGTGGAACTAGAGCGCCGGGTAGGCGTTCGTCATCAGCTGCTGGAACTGGGCCGAGAACCAGGCACCGGAGACCGGGGCGTTGGGCAGGGCGCCACTCATGCTGTTGCCGTTGCGGCCGTTACCGGTGTAGGTCGGGTCGCACATCCCGTCGAAGCCCTTGCCGCCCGGGTTGTTCGGGCCGGTGGGGATCAGCGAGCTGGAGCCGTCGGACTCGCCCGGGGGCTTGATCCAGACGTACGCGTCGATACCGGCGGCCGGGGTCGCCCGCGGACGCTCGCCGAGGCCGGCACCGGACTGGTTGCACCAGTTACCGGCGTGGATGCGGCGGTCGATGCGGGACGCGTTGACCCAGGTGTTCATGTCGGTCGAGGTGCTCGCCGCGGTCGGCCGGGCGGAGCCGCCCCAGCCGTTGCGGGAGGTGTCGATCAGCATGCCGATGTTGCTGTTGAAGCCGAGCGAGACCAGCTTCGTGCGGAACGCCTGCGCGAAGGAGAGCTCGTCGGTGTAGTAGTTCCAGTCGACCCACTTGGACTGCCGGACCGACTGGCCGCCGACGGTGGCGTTGATGGTGACGAACGGCTCGACCAGCGCCGAGTAGTTCGCGGTGTTGGTGATGAAGCCGTCGACGGTGGCGAAGCCGCCGGTGGCACCCTGCGCCACCTGGGCGAAGAGCTGCGCGGCGGGGCCGAAGTTGCTGTCCCAGCCGAGCCAGCCGTGGTGCGCGGCGTCGATGTAGTTGTAGGTGTTGGTGCCGGCGGCGTGCAGCTTGCTCAGGGCGTACTGGATGCCCGTGGAGTAGTTGCCGTTGGCCTTCATGACCGCGCAGGCCGCGGTCGCGCCGGCCTCACCGCCCGCGTTGGTGACGATGTTGGGCAGCGAGTCGATCTCGACGATGTTGACGATGCGGATCGACTTGTACTTCGGGTCGGCCTCGATCGCGGCGATCGGGTCGATGTACTCGGTCTTGTACCGGTCGATCTCTGTCGGGCCGAGCTCGCCGTTGGAGGCCAGCGCGGCGCAGTCACGGCCGGGCAGGTTGTAGATGACGAACTGCGCGAGCGTGGCGCCCTGGGCGAGCGCGTTGTCGAGGTGCTTGCGCATGCTCGTCGTGTAGCCAGAGCCCGCCGGCGCGGTGATGGCGGCGATCGTGTCCAGCCAGACGCCGGTCGGCTGGTTGGAGACCCGGCTGCCACCGGGCTCGGCGGCGGCCTTGGCGGACCAGTCCGGGTTCACGTAGACCTTGGCGCCGACGTACGGGTTGTCGACGTGCGTCGGGTCGTTGCCACCGGTGGTGACGGTGATCGGGACCGCGGTGCTGGTGGTCGACAGGTTCGCCGCGTTGTACGCCTTGGCGGTCAGCGAGTACGAGCCGGCGGCGACGTTGGTCCAGCTGTAGTTGTACGGCGAGCTGGTGTCGGTGCCGAGCAGCGTCGAGCCGTTGTAGAACTCGACCTTGCTGATCGTGCTGCCGGACGAGGTCGCGGTCGCGGCCAGGCTCACCGTGGCGGGCGCGGTGAACGAGGAGCCGGACGACGGGCTGGTCAGCGACACGACCGGAGCGGTCGGGTTCTGCGACTGGGACTGCGACTGCGACGGCGACGGGCTGGTCGGGTTGCCCGTGCACGCCACGCCGTTCACCGTGAAGTTGGTGCCGGCCGGGTTGGCGCTGCTCCAGCTGCCGTTGAACCCGAAGGAGATGACCCCGCCGGTGGCGACGGTGCCGTTGTAGCTCAGGTTCGTGGCGCTGACGTGCGTGCCCGTCTGGGTCTTGTTGGCGTTCCAGATCTGCGAAATGGTCTGGGACGCGTTGCCGAAGTCCCAGCCGACGTTCCAGCTGGTGAGCGGGTCGCCGAGGTTCGTGACGTCGACCTGGGCACCGAAACCGCCGGGCCACTGGTTGGTGATCGTGTACTTGGCCGAGCAACCGGCCGCCGCGAACGCCTGGTTCGCGATCAAAACGGTACCCCCGGCCGCCACGACTGCGGCGGCCGATATGAGGGCGAGCTTGCGCCTCATCGAGTCTCCTTACTTGGTGTTGCGGCTGATGCGTCACACGGTCCGCACCGGCCCGTCACCCCGTCAAGGCGATCAATCGCGGGGGTGCCGCCCACCTCGTGCGGAATCGGAAAGGAGCCTGAAACTTTCGCCACGAACCCCCGTCCCACCAGCCTGTTCATGGCCGGCGCGGGCACGGTCCGAGCTCCCGCCGACCACCGGCACGGCGGTTCCGCATTGAGTCTCGTGAATACCTTGGTACGGATGGTGCGGTTACCCGAACCCGGAGGCTCGTGGCAGCACCGATGCCCCGCGGACCCGCCTCGACCAGGCTCGACGGCATGGAACCGGTCCTGGCACTCGAGAACGTCGCCCGCGTCTTCCCCCGCGGCGTCACCGCGCTCCGGCAGGTGTCGCTGACCGTCGGCGCCGGAGAGTTCGTCGCCGTCATGGGGGCGACCGGCTCGGGCAAGAGCACGCTGTTGCACTGCGCCGCCGGGCTGGACCGGCCGACGTCCGGCTCGGTCCGGCTGGCCGGACGCGAGATCAGCAGGATGCGGGAGGGGCCGCTCACCCGTTGGCGGCGCGACCGGGTGGGCTTCGTCTTCCAGTCGTACAACCTGCTGTCCGAGCTCACCGTCCGGCAGAACCTCGCGCTGCCCGGGCGGCTCGGCGCGCCCCGCCGGCGCGGCATCGAGGAGGTGCTGGCGGCGGTCGGCCTCGACGGCACGGGGCGGCGGCCCGTCGGCGAGCTCTCCGGCGGCCAGCGCCAGCGGGTGGCGATCGCCCGCGCCCTGGTCACCGGGCCGTCAGTGATCTTCGCGGACGAGCCCACGGGCGCCCTCGACCCGGCCACCGGCGGCCAGATCCTCGGCCTGCTGCGCCGGGCCGCCGACCGGGACGGCGTGACCGTGCTGATGGTGACCCACGACCCCGCGGCCGCCGCGTGGAGCGACCGCCTCGTGCTGCTCCGCGGCGGCGCGGTCGCCGCCGACACGGCGACCCCGGACGCGCCCACCATCGCCGGCCGCCTCCAGAGCGTGTCGGCGGGGGCGATCGCATGATCCGGCAGGCGCTGCGCGCCAACCCGTGGTCGTTCCTCGGGCCGTTCACGACCCAGCTGCTGGCCGCCGCCCTCGTCACGGCCGGGCTCGGCATCACCGCCTCGATCGACCGGGCACCGCTGGACGCGGCCGCACGGCAGGCGCTGACCGGCAGCGGCATCGCCGACATGGCGGTCATCTTCGTCATGATCGCGATCTACCTGTCGGTGGTCATCGTCGGCGTGACGATGACCGCCACCATCGCCCAGCAGGCCCGCGACATCGCCCTGGTACGAGCGGTCGGCGCCACCCCGGGCAGGGTCCGCCGCTCGGTGGCCGCCCAGGCGGCGGTCGTCGCCGTGCCCGCGACGCTGCTCGGCGTGCCGCTGGGCGGCGCCGGCGGCCGCGCCTGGATCGACGGGGTCGTCACGCACGGCTTCGCCCCGCCCGCGGTGACGTTCCACCCGCACCCGGCCGCGCTCCCGGTCGCCCTCGTGGTCACGGTAGGCACGTCGCTGCTCGGCGCGCTGGTCGCGGCGGTCCGGCCGTCCCGGATCCGGCCCGCCGCGGCCCTCGCGGAGTCGGGCGCGCCGCGGCGGCGGACCGGCGTCGTGCGCACCGCCGCCGGGCTCGTCCTGGTCGCGGGCGGCGCGGGGCTGTCCGCCGCGATCGCCGACCTGGACGCGGAGACCACCGACGCGCTGGGGCTCTTCGTCATGCTCGCCCTCTGTGTCGGGGCGGGCCTGCTCGGCCCGGCGCTGCTCAAGGTCACCGCGCTGGCGGGACGGCTGTTCGGCGACACCGGCCGGCTCGCGGGCGACGCCATCGCCGTCCGGGCGAAGGCCTTGTCCGGGGCATTGGTGCCGCTCACCCTCGCCATCGCCTTCACCGCCGTCAAGGTGGTCATGTTCAAGACGGCCGAGCGGCTCACCGGTACACCGGCCGCAGACGCCGACAGATGGCTGGAGTATTCGGGGACGGCCGTCTACGTCGGCTTCGCGGCGGTGGCGGCGGTCAACACCCTCGTCACGGTGATCCTCGACCGCCGCCGGGACCTGGCGGTCACCCGGCTCGCCGGGGCGACCCGCGGGCGCGCGCTGGCGGCCGTCGTCTGCGAGGCTCTGCTGGTGACCGGGACGGCGCTGGTGGTCGGGGCGGCGGTGGCCGCGACGACGACCCTGCCGTTGCTGCACACCGCGCTGGGCACCTGGCGGCCGTGGCTGCCGGCGAGCTGGCTGCTGACCGGCGTGCTCGGCACGGCCGCCCTGGTCCTCGCCGGCACCGCGCTGCCCGCCGCCCTGGCGATGCGCCGGCCGCCGATCGAGACGGTGCGGTGACCGTGCTGACGGCCTGGCTGACCCGCCGGGCCTGGCGGGAGCTGGCGTATCTGGTCTCCGGGGTGTTCGCCGGCCTGCCGCCGGTCGTCCTCGCCCTGGTCGGCGTCGTCGCCACCGCCGCGTCGGTGCTGACCGTGGGCCTGCCGCTGCTGGTCGTGGTGCTGGCGGTCGCCCGGCGCCTCCCGCGGTACTTCCGGGGGCCGGCGCGGCGGCTGCTCGGCTGGGAGTGGAGCGACCCGCCGCCGCTGCCGGGCCGCACCGTGTGGCAGCGGATCCGGGCGCTGCCGGCCGACCCCACGGCCTGGCGGGCGCTCCTGTACGGCGTCGCCCACTGGCCACTCATGGTCGCCGGGGCGTACCCCGGGCTGATCTGCCTGGTGCTCGCACCGGTCGCCGTCACCTGTCCGCTGTGGTGGCCGCTGGTGCCGGACGGCCGGCGGGCCCTGGACACCATCACCTGGTCGGGCACCTGGTGGATCGCGTTGCAGGGCGCGGCGCTCCTGCTCGCGACGCCCTGGTGGCTGCGCCTGATGGTGCTGCTCGACCGGCTCCTCGTGCGCGGGCTGCTGCACCCCACCCGCTCGCAGCGGCGCATCGCCGAGCTGGAGGCGGGGCGGGCGGCCCTGCAGTCCGACGCGGCGGCGCTGCTGCGCCGGGTGGAGCGCGACCTGCACGACGGCACGCAGGCCCGGCTCGTCGCCCTCGGCCTGACCCTGGCGCGGATCGAGCACCGCAGCACCCAGGAGACGGTCCGGGAGCTGGCGGCCGGCGCGCGGGGCACGGTCACGGAGGCCCTCGCGGAGCTGCGCGACATCGTCCGCGGCATGCACCCGCCCGCCCTGGACGACGGCCTCGACGTCGCCCTGGCCACCCTCGCGGCGCGCAGCGCCGTCCCCGCGGGCGTGAGCGTGTCGCTGGCCACCCGCCCACCGGACGCGACGGCGTCGGCGGTGTACTTCGCCGTGGCCGAGCTGCTGACCAACGTCGCCCGCCACGCCGGCGCCACCCGGGTGCGCATCGACCTGCGCGCCGCGTCCGGCTGCCTGCGCCTGACCGTCACCGACGACGGCCGCGGCGGCGCGGCTGTTCCGGCGGGCTCGGCGGGTCCGGCGGGTCCGGCGGCCGGCACCGGGCTGGCGGGGCTGACGCGACGGGCGGCCGCGCTGGACGGCTCGCTCACCGTGGACTCCCCGGCCGGCGGCCCGACGACCGTCACCATGATCCTTCCCGAACGGCCCTGAGAGGACCTGTCGATGCGCGTGGCCATCGCCGAGGACAACCCGCTGCTGCGCGACGGCATCGCGCTGCTGCTCGCCGAGCACGACATCGAGGTGACGGCCGCGGTCGGCGACGCGGAGGCACTGCTCGCCGCGGTCGCCGCGGACCCACCTGACGCGGCGGTCGTCGACGTGCGGATGCCGCCCGGCCACGTCGACGAAGGACTGCGGGCGGCGCTGGCGATCAGGGCCACGCACCCCGAGGTCGGGGTGCTGGTCTTCTCGCAGTGGGTCGAGACCAGCTACGCCCGCCGGCTCCTCTCCGAGCACGCCGGTCACGTCGGCTACCTGTTGAAGGACCGCATCGTCAGCACCGGCGAGTTCGTCGGCGCGCTGCAACGCGTCGCGGCCGGCGGCACCGCCCTGGACCCCGAGGTCGTCCGGCAGCTGCTCGCCACGCCCGCCGCCGATGCGGGGCTCGCCCGGCTGAGCGACCGGGAGCGGGAGATCCTCGGCCTGCTCGCCGAGGGCCGCTCCAACGTGGCCATCGCCGAGCGCCTGCACCTGGTCGAGCGCAGCGTCGAGAAGCACGTCACCGCCATCTTCACCAAGCTCGACCTGCCGCAGGCCCGCACCGACCACCGGCGGGTGCTGGCCGTCCTGCGTTACCTGAGGTCCTGACGCGTGGCGATGGCAAGGTACGGTATGCGCGCTTGACAGGCGGCTCCGAGCCGGCTGGCTGGCTCAGCGCACCACTCGACAGGAGGCCGGGCACGCTGTGGACCACCAGATCCTGTTCGCCCTCGGCGTCCTCCTCGGCAATGCCGTCGGGTGCCTGCTGGCCGTGTTCTGCCTGGTCCGGATGACCGACCAGCGACGCTCGGCGCGCAGCCGCCTCCTGCTGGTGCTGGTGGCGTCGTGGGCGCTGGTCGAGACCGCCCGCGACGACATGCTCTTCGTCGCCGCCACCGCCATCCACATGAGCGACTACCAGGTCCACTTCTTCCTGGCCCCGAGCATGGTCCTGACCGTGCTCGCGGTGGTGTTCACGGCCGGCGTCCTGTGGCTGGTCGCCAAGCACCCTCATCCAGTGTGGACAGCCGGCGCGGGCACGGCGGTCGGCCTGCTGCTGGGCGTGATGAGCCTGCAGGCGGCGCTCGCCGGGCGCACCAGCTCGGCCCTGTCGATCGACACCGTCAACGCCCTGGTCGTCGCCGCCGGCCTCGGCGTCGCGACAGGCATCTCCGTGTGGCTGGGCACCGGCGCCACCCGCCGGTCCACCATCGCGACCGCCGTCACCCTGCTGGCGATCTGCCTGACGATCGCGCAGTACCGGATCGCCAGCGTGGTGACCACGGACCCGTCCATCCAGGTCGACAGCGACGCCGGCATCGACCCGATCCAGCTGGGCGTGTTCACCGCCGTGGCATTCGGCATCCGAGCCATCGCGCTCACCGTCATGAGCATCGTCGACGAGAGCAGCCTGGAGCCCTCACCGGACCAGGACCTGCTCGCCATCCGCGACCGGCTCTGACCCGACCACGCCCCGCGAGCACGGGGGCGTTCATGACCACCCCATCCATTCAGGAGCGGACATGCGACAGCATGCACTGCGCCGTACCCTGCTCTCCGCAGCGGTGACGGCAGCCACGATCGCCGGCGCGGCGGTCTCCACCACGCCGGCGCACGCCGCGACCGGCACACGTGCCGTCACCGTGGGCGCGGGAGCCACGGTGGTGGACGACGAGCCGCCGACCGGGACGATCTCCGGCAGCCTGCTGAACCGGGACGGCACACCGGCCTGGGCGTACCTCACGGTCTTCGACAGCGCCGAGCAGAACTTCGTCACCAGCGTCAGCGTGCCGTCCAGCGGCGCGTTCACCCTCGATCTGCCGGCCGGCTCGTACAAGCTCAGCTACCGGGTCCGCAACGCGTTCGACCAGTGGTCGGGCGGGAAGACCTCCTACGAGACCGCGGTGCCCGTCGAGGTGACCGCCGGCCAGGCGGTGCAGGTCGTGGAGACGGTGCTGCCGACGGGTTCGGTCGGCGGGCGGTTGACCAAGGCCGACGGCAGCCCGGCGGCGAACGTGGGCGTCACCGCCGGCCAGCCGGGCGGCAGCGGCTCGGGCTGGGCGAGCACCGGCACCGACGGGCGGTATCGCATCGACGACCTGATGCTCGGCGACTACGTCGTCGCGTTCTCCGGGCCCGCGGGGGTCTCGCAGTACGCGCACGGCAAGCTCGACAGCGCCGCGGCCGACCGGTTCACGGTGGCCGACGGGCAGCTGACCACGGTCGACGAGACCTTCCTGCCGACGGGCGCGATCCGGGTCGTCGCGCACGACGCCACGACCGGCGAACCGCTGGAGCACTTCTGTGTGTGGGCGACGAACACCGACAACGCCGGAGGCTGCGCCGCCGGTGCCGAGTTGCTGATCACCGGCCTCTTCGTCGGCAGGTACACACTCAGCGTCAACATCGACGACCGCCTCCACCTGACGGTGCCCTACACGCCGGTCACGGTCACCGCCGGGCAGACCGCGACGATCGACGTGGCCATGCGCCAGGGCGCGTCGATCACCGCCACCATGGCCAGCCGCGACGGCGGCACTGCGGTCGACGGCTGCATCGGCGTGGCGAACGTCGACCAGCCCTACGGCTACGACCCGTACGGCTTCTGCTCGGACGAGCGGCCGGGCCCGACGCCGGGCTCTGTGGTGATCGGTCCGCTGGAGCCGGGCACGTACCAGCTGCTCGCCGACCCGCGCGGTGACGCACTCGGCCTGCAGTGGGTCGGCGCGACCGGCGGCACCGGCGACCGCGATGCCGCCCAGCGGATCACGGTCGCGTCCGGAGACCGGATCACCACGCCGACCATCCAGTTCGACCGGGCCGGCACGGTCCGCGGCAAGGTGACCGACGTCAACACCGGCGCCCCGCTCGCAAGCGTCTGTGTCTCGGTCGTCGCGCTGTCGAGCGGCTTCGCCCCCCAGGGCGGCTGCGCATTCTCGACCGGCGCCGACGGCACGTACAGCATCCCGGGCGTCGGCCCGTACGCGTGGCCGGTGCAGTTCATCGGCCGTGGGTATCAGTGGCGCTGGTCCGGCAACGCGGCGAACCGCCCCGAGGCGACGAAGGTGACGGTGCCCGCCGGCAAGAAGGCCGCCGCGAACATCAAACTGCGCACCGGCGGCGGCACGCTCACCGGCACGGTCCACGACCCGGCCGGCAACCCGCTCAACGCGTACCTGGTCGCGTTCGACGCCCTGTCCGGCGAGGCGGTCCACTCCGGAGACAGCAGCAACCAGTACGGCAACCCGCCCATGACATTCACGATCCCGAACATCGCCCCGCAACAGATCAAGATCTTCTACCAGCTGCCCGACGGCCGTAGCGGCTGGCTCGGCGGTGCCGACCTCGCACACGCCCAGCCGTTCCAGATCCGGAACAACAGAACCCTGACCGTCGACGTCATCGTCCCGTAGCGACGGCGGCCGGGGCCCGCCACGGCGGCCCCCGGCCACGACCTTGCGACGCTCGTAACGGCCGTCCTGACCGCGGAGGGCTTTCTGTGCACACAGTCACCGCCCGGCCCAGACGGCGGCGTCGACATCACGGCAGGACGCGGCCCGCTCGGTCTCGACAGCCCGCGCCTGCTCGCGCAGGTCAAGTCCGGTTCGCAGATCGGCTCTCCTGTCGTCACGCAGCTTCACGGGGTGACGACGACGCACGGAGCCGATCAAGGTCTCCTCGTCGCATGGGGCGGTCTGACCAAACCGGCCCGTGACGCCCTCAAGAACCAGCATCTGCGGGTGCGGGTTTGGGAGGCGTCCGACGTTGTCGATGCCGTGTTGCGCGTCTACGACCGACTGCCCGAAGCAGTACGGGCTCAGCTTCCCCTACGCCGCGTATGGATGCTCGCGGACGGCGGCCTCTGATTCCCTTCGAGGATCGGCTGTCAAGGCCCGGCTTGACCGGGCTGGTTTCAGGTCGGAGGATCGTTGGTGGGGAAGGTTGCCTCGTTTGTCCGCGCCTTGTGCGTGTGACCTGTCATGCCCTGTGTGGGCTTGCTGAGGGGCCTTCCCCGCCTTGGTCTTGCTGCTGCGGCGTCGGCGACAGACGTCCTCGGTCGCCGCGTGGATCTTCCCGGGGAGACCAATGAAGACCTACTCGAACCTGTCCCTGAGACTTTGTGCACTTGGGGCAATCCCTCGCCCGGCATCGGGACAGTCCTGTGACGGTGTAAGCGCCGCTGCGGCACGATTCGCCAAGCGGGGGGCCCGACGGCTGGCTGGCTTCTGCTGCCAGCCGGCGACTTTGCGGTCTTGAGGGTGGAGCGAAGCTCCCCTGCGGGAAGCACCGGTGGAGCTGACGATCGCGTACTTGAACCGGCCTTAGCGCGACGCCACCGTTGGGGGTGCGGGTGGCGTCAGCCCTCATGTCACCGTGCGCCGAGCCAGTGCGCAGACAGCCACAAGTCGTATTGCCACGCGATCCGCGTTGACCCAGCCCACCAGATCGTGCTGGGGCAGGCACCATCCCCGGTCGGCAGCCCCGTCCAGCAGGCCATCGGCGTAGCTGGCCAACGCCGGGAGCGTCGGCCGGCGGTTGTTGCCACCGAGGAGTTCGCGCACCTCGGCGGCGTGCTGGTCCACCTGTGCCAGCAGTCCAGGAATCGCCGCCGCCGCCGCAAGGCCGGCGGCCCCGATCCGCCGGTCAAGCCTGTCGAGCAGCGTCCGCACGGTAGCGAGGTGGGGGGCAGGGACGTTCATGACAACGACCATAGCGGCGAGCTTCCGAGGCCCGGGCGTGCGCCCGCTCTTTGCGGACATCGTCACGGTTCGGCTTCTGACAGCGGCACCTTCCCGCGCGATCTTGAAGTCGCGGTCCCTTCGCCATCGCCGGAACCGCAACCTCAAGATCGCGGAGGAGAAAGTCCTACTGCATCGTGGGCGGGTGCTGGCCGGTCCGCGGTGGCGTCGGCTGCGTCTCGTCGTCCGGTGCGGAAGGACGCGACGGCTGCCGGGTGGCGTGCTGGCCGGTGTTCGGCTCCTGGCGCGCGGACGGGGGCTGCTGGCCGGCGGCGACTGGCGTGCTGGCCGGCTGGGGCGTGGACTCCATCAGCCGTTCGGCATCGCTCCGGCCGGCCGCGTACGCCTTCGGCTGTCCGGAGAGCTGGGTCGACTCGGTTTCCGCGCGGTCCAGCCACCGCTCCCAACGCGCCTGCATCGGCTTCACCAGCCCGCCGCCGACGCCGACGATCAGGATGCCGGCCACGCTGGCCAGGATGGCGACCAGGATCGGGGTCGTGACCGTGGTCGCTACTCCGATCTGGTTGAGCGCGGCGATGATGCCGATGCCGAGAATGAACACGGAGGCGATGGTCGCCACGACTCGACCGTATGAGAGCCCGCCCAATGCGCTGGCCACGATGTCCCGAACCGCGGCAGCGATCGCCGCGGCGATCACGACGATCACGATCGCCACGAAGAGCCGCGGCAGCCAGGCGATCACACCGGCTATGAGGGTGGACACCGCGTTCGGGCCCCAGATACTGAAGGCCAGGTGCAGGGTGATCAGCAGCACCGCGTAGAAGACAAGCTGGGCCACAATGCCCGATGCGCTGTAGCGCGAGCGCGCGATGGTTGTCTTCAGACCGCCACGCTCCACCAGATGGTCGAAGCCGGCCCGCTCCAGCAATTTATCGACCGCCGTGCGCAGCAGACGGGCCACCAGATATCCGACGACCAGGATCAGGATGAACGCGATTGCCCGGGGGACAAAATTCGCTGCGGAGCGGAGAAGGTCATTCAGCCAGGGGCCGATGTCCACGCTTCGGGAGGCAAGGTAGTCGGACATCATGACTCCTCATGGATGAGGCATGGCATGTTACCGGGGTTAAACCGCCTATACCCTCATTAGTACCCTAAAAATCCCCTGTCACCATATGTTCGTCATACCGACTCCGAGATCCCTGCCGCCTGCAGCAGGGCAGGACTGCGACGGTTCCACCAGAACGCAGCGACGAAACGGGCAAGCGGTGCTGCTCGTCATCACCTGATGCCGGCCATGACCGGCCCCCGAGTCGGCGCTTCGGTCTCCAGCAAGCCAGGGCGGGTAAGAAACCACTTCGGCGGCCCCACCCGTCGGGTGAGACCGCCGAAAATCTCCTGTGGAGGTAGCGCTCGCCTACTTGAACCCGTGACGGCCGCGATGGAGACGAGATTTTCATGTCGAGTCTTGCAGATACTGGCCCACCGCAGACGAGAAGACCCCAGTGGGCAATGCCAGCGGCGGGCTCGCCGGTGGCGGCTCGGGCAATGCGGCCAGCCCGGCGATGAACGTCCCACGGTGCGCCGCCGACGACTGGCCCGCCGCGGTGAGCCAGTACCGGTCAGCGGCAACGTCGAACTCGACCAGCCCAGCCGCGGCCAGCCGGCCGAGCCCCGCCACAAGCTCGTCCTCCCGCGGAATCGCATGGTTGAGGTAGTCAGCAGCGGCGATCACCCCACGCAGCGACGACCCCCGTGCCGAGTCCACCCCGCTGATCGACCGCAGAATCCACACGTCCGAGAGCGTCCAGCCTGCTTCCAAGGCGGCCTCCATCTTGGCGGGAACAGGTGGCTGACAAGAGACCTGAAGCCACCAACGGTAAACGAGACCTCACTGGGTGGCCTTCCACAACGGAGCGCCCCGCAACGGGTCTTGAGAGGGCGAGGGTGGAGCGAAGCACTGTTCGTTGAGCCACCAATGCGGAAGACCCAGCTCCTCCGCGACGGCCTTCGCCTCATCCAAGACCACCCCGTGCGGCTGCAGGACAGCATCGATGTCGCGCGTCGCTCGCCGGGCGTCATACGCCAACGCCATCGCGGCACCCCGAACACGTCCAGATCCGCCACCACGCCACGGCGAGCCAAACGCTCGCCCAGCCGGCGGAACGCCGCCTCGACCGCGCCGCCGGTCAACGAGCCACGTATAGCCTGGACCATTCCTGCCAGTCAGCCGGGCCGAAGCTTCGATGCCACCCACGGCCTTGAGGCGGCACGGACGAAGCGAACCTTCACCGACCGAGCACCCCGAAACGGTGTTGAGGGGGCGAGGGTGGAGCGAAGCTCCCCCTGTGGGGAGCACCGGCGCAGCCGGTGCGCGGGGAATCCGGAACCGCCAACGGCGAACGCCCCCTGCGTGAGCAGGGGGCGTTCGGCGGTGGAGGTGCCGGGAATCGAACCCGGGTCCTTCGTTGCTTTGCTAGGGCTTCTCCGAGCGCAGCTCGCTGTGTCTCTACTCGGCCCTACCGATCACGCGAGCGAGTCGGTATGACGGGTCCAGTCGCGATTGATCTCACCGCACGAGCCCCGCGACAGGACTCGGTTGGCCAGCCTTCTAGCTGATGCCGGTGATCGGGTCGAAGGCGAACCCGGACCGACAGATCTCTACCCTTGCTTAGGCAGCGAGAGCGAGATCGGAGCGCTTGTAATTGGCGCTTATACTTTTCCGACGACTGATTCGCGAGACAACGTCGGCTTCCTCGGCTCGCTTCCCCTAACGCGGCGCACAAAGTCGAAACCAGTCACCCCCGCGCGGGTGGTGTTGGCTGCCGCTCCCACGAGCGACTGATCTAGCGTAACGCCTTCCGTCCAGCTTTTCATCCCGATACCTGGGTGCACGGACGACCGTCGATGGTGCAGGTGAGGGGGGCGTTGCGGACGCCGAGGCCTTCGACCTCGAAGCGGAGGGTGGCGGTGCCGCCGGGGCGGACGGTGCGGGTGCTGTCGACCGGGGTGAAGATCGCCTTGAGGCCGGTGCGGGTCATGACGGCGCCGTCGACGTTGCGGACGGTGAGGTCGAGCAGGGGCAGGACGACGGCGACCGTCCAGTCGGTGCTTACGGCGGGGCCGGGGTTGGTGACGGTGACGGTGACCCGGTAGGACGTCAGTGTGAGGTCCTCGGCGCGGCTGCTGGCGGTGAGCTGTGGACCGGACGCGGCCACCACGCTGGGCGCGGCCGTGGCCGACGGCGGCACGGTCGCCGCGGCGGAGCTCGCCGCGACCAGGGCGGGGCGCGGGGACCGCTCGGCCGGCGTGCCCGGCACCGTGGCCTGCACGGGCCCCTCGACCCCGCCGCCGGTGCGCGGCGGCTTGGCCGGGTGCGGCGCGGTGGCCTTGCCGACGAGCAGGGCGATCATCGCGAGCAGCAGCAGGATCGCGGCCGCCGCCGCCACGGCCTGGCTGCGACGGTCGGCGGACCAGTCCCGAGCGGCCGCGACGCGTCGTACCCGCGACATGATGGCGTTTGCGGCAGATGTACCGACGGAGCCCAGCCGACGCACGAAGGCCACCATTCCTGATGGCGTTGTCGATCGGTGGCTGGGCGCGGCAGACGCCATAGCAGTCACCGATGTCGCGGCAGGCGGTGTGGCAGCGGGCGTGGCGGCGTCCCCGGCGACGGGCACGGCCGCGACCCCGGTCGCCCGGGCGCCGAAGACCGCGGCGGCGAAGCCCGGCATGGTGGTCGTCGGACGCGGGCCGGCGGTGGAGCGGGTCTGCGAGCTGAGCCCGGGCGCGGAGCGGCTCGGCGCGTTGGGCTGGCGCGGCAGCCGGTTGAACGGCCCGCCGTCGTTGCGCCGCACGGCCGGCGGAGCGTCGACGGCGGTGACCGGGGCGGATGGCTGGGCGTGCTTCTTCAGGGTCGCCGCGAGCGGGCCCTCGAACAGCTGCTGGTACGTCCTGCGCAGCACCCTGCGCCGCATCGTCCCCTGCGGGCCGAGGAACCCGCTCTGGGTCATCGTGAGCCGGGTGTGTCCGCCGGCCAGCTCGTCGAGGGTCAGCGCGACGACGGTGTGCAGGTTCTCCCCCGACCAGCGCATGACCAGGCGGTGCGCCGTCTCGGTGGTGACGATCTCGCCCTCGATCGGGTCCTCGAGGCCGGCGAGGGCGGTCGCCTGGAACGTGAACGTGCCGTCGTCGCGGACCATGAACCGGGTCGTGGGCAGCCAGTCGGTGACGAGGTGGGCCTCGGTGAGCGCACGCCACACCGCGGACGGTGGGTGCTCGAGGTCGACATCGACCCGAATCTCGGTCACGCACGGACTATATGGCTTGCACGCATTGCTCGCTTGCCTGACGAGCACTACTCAGCCACGCGAGACGATTTACTCGGTTCTACCCTTGTTGCGGCTGCCCATGACGCGAGAGATCTCCCGCTCGGCGTCACGTTTCGCCAGCGACTGGCGCTTGTCGTAGGACTTCTTGCCCCGGGCGAGGCCGATCTCCACCTTGGCCCAACCGTCGGCGAAGTACACCGAGAGCGGCACCAGCGTGAGGCCGCTCTCGCGGACCTTGTTGCCGATGCGGCCGATCTCCTGCCGCTTCAGCAGCAACTTCCGGACGCGACGGGGAGGGTGGTTCGTCCAGGTGCCCATCGTGTATTCGGGGATGTGCATCGCATGGAGGAACACCTCGCCGTCGGAGATCTGCCCGAACGCGTCGACGAGCGAGCAGCGCCCGGCGCGCAGCGACTTGACCTCGGTGCCGGTGAGCACGACGCCGGCCTCGATCGTCTCGAGGATCTCGTAGTCGTGGCGCGCCTTCCGGTTGGACGCGACGACCTTGCGTCCCTTTTCGCGCGGCATCGACCCCTCCACAAATCTTGACAGGAGTATCAGCGTATCGCGCGCGGCAAGAAGGTTTCGGTCAGCAGAGGCAGCCCGGCAGCCAGTTCAGCGGCTGGATGGGACTGCCGTTGAGGCGGACCTCGAAGTGCAGGTGGTTGCCGGTCGACGCGCCGGTGGTGCCGACCCGGCCGATGAGCTCGCCGCGGTGCACGGTCTGGCCGACGCGGACGAGGATCTGCGACTGGTGCCCGTAGCAGGTGGCCAGCCCCTTGCCCTGGTAGAGGCCGTGGGAGATGCAGGTGTAGTTGCCGTTGCCGCCCGCCCAGCCGGCCCTGACGACCTTGCCGTCGGCGGCCGCGACGATCGGCTGCCCGCCGCCGGCGGCGACGTCGATGCCGGCGTGCAGCTGGTACACCTTGTAGACCGGGTCGAAGCGCATGCCGTAGTTGCTGGACTTCCAGCCGTGCACGGGCATCAGGAAGAAGGCGCCGGTCTTCGGCGGGATCGCGGTGGTGAGCGGCGCGCCGCCGGTGCCGGTCTTGCCGGTCTTGCCGGCCGCCTTGGCCGCCTTCGCCGCGGCCGCCGCCTCCGCCGCCGCGGCGGCCCGCAGCTCGCCGGCGACGCGGTCGCTGTCGACCTTGAGCTGCTGGTAGCGAGCGAGGACGGCGGTGCGTTCGGAGTTGGCGACGGCCTCGGCCTGCGCGCTCTTGTCGATGAGGGCCCGGACGTCGGCGGCGGCCTGCTCGGCGCCGGCCTGCGCGGTCCTGCTGTCCTGCAGCGCCTGGCGGGTCTGCTCGGCCGCCCGGCGGGCCTTGTCGCGGGCCAGCTCGGCAACGTCGGAGCGCTGCTTGGCCGACATCCTGGCGCGGGTCAGGTCGTCCAGCGCCCGCTGGCTCTCGGCTGCGACACGGTCGAGGTAGGAGATGCGCAGCGCCAGGTCGTTCGGCGAGCCGGACTCGATGATCGAGTTGAACATGGCGAAGCCGCTGCCCTTGTACGTGGCGGCGACGAACACGGACACGTCGGCGCGGCCCTGCTCGACCTCGGCCCTGGCGGCGTCGTAGTCGTCGTCGGCCGAGTCGAGCACGGCCTCGGCCGCGTCCCGGTCGCGCTCCGCCTGGCGGGCGGCGGCGTCGGCGGCGATGACCCGGCCCTTGGCATCCTCGAGGGCGTCCTCGGCGCCGGGCAGCGCGGCGGTCGCGGCGGCGTGGTCGGTCGCCGCCTGCTGGGCCCGCTCGGTGGCCGCCTCGAGGGTCGCCTGCGTCTCCTGGATCTGACGGTCGATGCGGGCCTTGTCGTCGCGGGCGTCTGCGTGCCCGGCCGTGCCGCTGCCCAGCAGCACGACGAAAGCCCCGATGGCGCAGAAGATCCTGATCCGGTTCACGTAACCCTCCAGTACCACTTGAGGGTTACCGTACGCAGCGAAAGACCCATAAGTCCGGAATTTTGGCGAAATGCCCCTATCGTGGTGCACTTCGGATATACGACGAGGGGTGGGCCGGAAACCGGCCCACCCCTCGTGGAAACAGCCCGCGGGTCAGACCCGCACGTAGAACCGCAGCGTGATCCAGGCGGTGACCGCACTGACCAGGCCGCCGGCGCCGGCGAGGACCGGCAGCATCAGCCAGATGCTGCTCCAGTCGATCGGCAGCAGGACGTTGGCCAGGGCCTTGAGCGACCCGTCGATGAAGAAGAACTTCGCGGCCACCAGGCCGCCGAAGGCCAGCAAGGCGCCGATCAGGCCAGCGAAGACCGCCTCCAGGACGAAGGGCAGCTGGATGAACCAGTTGGACGCGCCGACGAGCTTCATGACCGCGACCTCACGGCGTTTGCTGTAGGCGGCCACCTGGATGGTGTTGGCCACCAGGAGCAACGCCGCGGCGCCCTGGATGATGGCGACGGTCAAGGCGAGTGTCTGCAACGCGCCGAGCAGCTCGAAGACCTTCTTCAGCAGCTCCTGCTGGTCGACGATGTCGCTGACGCCAGGCTGGGAGATGAACTCCTCCTGGAGCTGCTTGACCGTCTTCGGGTCTTTGAGCTTGACGCGGTACGACTCCGGAAGCGAGTCCTCCTTGGTGGCGTTCACCAGGTCGGGCGCGTCGCGGAACTGCGTCTTGAAGCGTGCGTACGCCTCCGACTTGCTCTCGTGCGTCACCTGCTTGACGAGCGCGTTGCTCTCCAACGCGCTCTTCAGGCTGGTCCGCTGCTCGTCGGTGACGTCGTTCTTCAGGAAGATGGACACCTCTACCCGCTGGTAGAAGAAGTCCTCCATCTTGTTGACCTGGAAGAACAGCAGCAGGCTCGCGCCCAGCATGGTCAGCGACACCGTCATCGTGATGATCATCGCGATGGTCATGGTGACGTTTCGCCAAAGTCCGGTCAGGACCTCGGACAGGATGTACTTCATGCGCATCGGGTGGGGTTCCTTCCCAGCGGACCCGGCAACGTCAAGGGGTGGCTACGACGAGATCTGACGATCGTCAGCCGTATACACCGCGCGACTGGTCCCGCACGATCCGGCCGCTCTCGATCTCGACGACCCGGCGGCGCATCTGGTTAACGATGTTGGAGTCGTGGGTGACCATCACCACCGTGGTCCCGGTCCGGTTGATCCGGTCGAGCAGGCGCATGATCTCGATCGACGTGTCCGGGTCCAGGTTTCCGGTCGGCTCGTCGGCGAGCAGGATCAGCGGCCGGTTGACGAACGCGCGCGCCACGGCGACGCGCTGCTGCTCACCACCGGACAGCTCATGGGGGTAACGGTGCTCCTTGCCGCCGAGGCCGACGAGCTCCAGCACCTCGGGGACGACGCGGCGGGCGACGCCCTTCGACTTGCCGATGACCTCGAGCGCGAAGGCGACGTTCTCGTAGGCGGTGCGGTTGGGCAGGAGACGGAAGTCCTGGAACACGCAGCCGATCTGCCGGCGGAACGCCGGGATGCGCCACGAGCGCATCGAGGTCACGTCGCGCTCGTTGACGACGACCTTGCCCTTGTTGGGCGTGACCTCATGCAGCAGCAGCTTGATGATCGTGGACTTGCCTGAGCCGGAAGGTCCGATGAAGAAGACGAACTCGCCCTTCTCGATGTTGACGGAAACATCGTCGAGTGAGGGGCGGGACGCCTTCGGATACGTCTTCGTCACGTGGTCAAGCCGAATCACGGGACGTGAGTCTACGCGGTGTGACATCCACGCCAAGTACGCGAAGTGCGTCGCGTGCCGTTTGCCCTAAATGCGAACCCAAAGAGCTGACCCCAACCGCAGGGAGACACGGGATTCCAGCCGCAAGTGTGACGTACACCTCACTTGCGGCCTTGATCGCCTAATTACCGAAGGTGATCGCCGCACTCCAATGCGATGATCAGGCCTCCGGGGGTCACCCGAACGGGGTTTACGCCGGATTGAGCTCCCGCTGCTTGCGCCACCGGATGCCCGCGTCGATGAAGCCGTCCAGATCGCCGTCGAAGACCGCGGTGGGGTTACCGGTCTCGTGCTCCGTCCTGAGGTCCTTCACCATCTGGTACGGGTGCAGCACGTACGAGCGCATCTGGTCGCCCCACGAGCCCTGGACGTCGCCGCGGAGCTCGTTCATCTTCGCGGTCTCCTCAGCCCGCTTCAGGGCGAGGAGCTTGGCCTTCAGCACGCCCATGGCGGTCGCCTTGTTCTGGATCTGGGACCGCTCGTTCTGGCACGAGACGACGATGCCGGTCGGCAGATGGGTGAGGCGCACCGCGGAGTCGGTCGTGTTGACGCCCTGGCCGCCGGGGCCGCTCGAGCGGTACACGTCGACGCGCAGCTCGTCGTCGGGGATCTCCACGTCGTCGGTCTGCTCGACGACCGGCACGACCTCCAGCGCGGCGAACGACGTCTGCCGGCGGCCCTGGTTGTCGAACGGGCTGATCCGCACGAGCCGGTGCGTGCCCGACTCGACCGACAGCGTCCCGTAGGCATACGGGGCCTTCACCGCGAACGTGGCCGATTTGATGCCGGCCTCCTCCGCATACGAGGTGTCGTAGACGTCGGTGTTGTAGCCGTGCCGCTCCGCCCAGCGCAGGTACATGCGCAGGAGCATGTCGGCGAAGTCCGCGGCGTCGACGCCGCCGGCGCCGGCGCGGATCGTGACGAGCGCCTCACGGGCGTCGTATTCACCCGAGAGCAGGGTGCGCACCTCGAGCTCCTCGATCGACTTGGTCAGCGCCGCGATCTCGTCGGCGACCTCGCCGAGCGACCCCGCGTCGTCCTCGGCCTGGGAGAGCTCCAGGAGGACGACGGCGTCGTCGAGCTTGGCCCGCAGCCGCTCCAGCTTGCCGATCTCGCCCTGCACGTAGGACAGGCGGGACGTCACCTTCTGCGCGGCCACCTGGTCGTCCCACAGGTTGGGCACGGCCGCCGCCTCTTCGAGCTCCGCCTTCTCCTTGCGGAGCCGGTTGAGGTCGAGGACGGCCTCGATGTTGCGCAGCGTGCCATCAAGGTGCTTGAGCGATTCGGCGTGGTCGAGAGCGGTCACCCTCAAAGACTACGCCGGACCGGCCGGCGCTAACGGGCGGGCGCTATTTGGTCGGGGCGCTCTTGAGCCACGTGAGAGCGGCCTTGTGATAGCCGACCGCGAAGTCCAGCGACGCGGCGAAGAACTCGTCGCCGGACTTCTTCGCCTCTTTGGCCATTTCCCGGGCCTCGGTCAGCGCCGCATTGTGGTATTCCACCGCGTGCGCATACACCTGCTGCAGTTGCGCGCCCGTCTGCTGCACGCCGAAGGCGACACGCAATGCGACAGGATTGCGCAGCGCCTCCCGGCCGGCGGGCTCCGACAGCCAGCGGGTGAATGCCCGCTTGCCGGCGGGAGTGATCGCATAAGGCTGGCTCGAACGCGCGCCGGGCTTGCCGAGCCTGACATAACCAGCGGCTGCGAGCGCGGGGAGCTCGCGGTAGACCTGGCTGCGGGTCATCGACCAGTAGGCGCCGAGGCGTCGCTGGGCGGCGGCCATCAGCTGCCCACCGGTCATCGGCCCCTCGTGCAACAGACCGAGCAGGGCCGCCGCCGTCGCGTTGACTCCAGATTCCGCCATGAACCCTACGCTGTCATCTTTCTCCGGCTCAGTCCAGGATTTCGACAAATCCACTGTCGACTGTCGCGTCGCGACTGTCGAGTTAGGACGGAAACTTCGGCGGTGAAGGAAAGGACGGCATCGTCGGGAACGGCGGCAGCGGATCACCGATGCCCGGCAGGCTCCGCCCCGGCGACGGCACCGCCGTCGGACGCTTCGTGGGCGGTTTCCCACCACCGCCCCCGTTGCCTTCGCCGCCCGGTCCGGTGGATTCCTCGACCGGCGGCGCGCTGAACGGCTCCGGGGACGTGGCCGCCGAGGGGGCGGGCGAGTCGCTGGAGACGACCGCGGGCGTGGTGCCGTTCACCCGCGTGGGCTGCCGCCCGCCGCCGTCGAGCGCGCCGCTCATGAGCACGGCGCCGACGCCGAGCAGGATGAGCAGCAGCACCGCCCCGCCGACGCCGGCGAGGACTCGGCGGTCGGACCGGCGCTCGCCGGCGGGCGGCGCGGCGGCATCGGACGCGTCGTCGGGGGCACGCAGCCAGGTCAGCGCACCGGAGTCGGGGTCGGCGGCGGCCGGCGGCGCGTCCGCGGCGGACGCCAGGACGTCGGTCGGCGGCTCGGCGGCATCCTCAAGATCCACCGGGTCCATCGGCGAGGCGTGCACCGGCGCGTCGGGCTTGACGAGCGAGGGGCCGGGAATGGGGCCGGTGGGCCGGTCGGGCAGCACGGGCCAGGCCGCGGGCACGACGACGTCGGTGGACCGCTCCCCCTCGGCGGTGGCGGCCGCTTCGGCGGAGGCCTCCCGCTGCTGGGGGACCGCGGGCGTGAGCACCACGGTGAACGCGTCCGGGCTGGGACCCTCCCCGACCGGCGGCGCGGCGGGCTCATCCCCGCCGGATGTGTCGCCGCCCCAGAGCGGGACGTCGGTCACCAGCTCGGGTCCGGCATTCCCGGTATCGACCGGTTCGTCGGAACCCTCAGACTGTTCGGTCTCAGCCTGTACCGCGGCATCCTCGGCGACGACGTCGGCAGCGGCCTCCGTGGGCGTGACGGATTCGGCCGGCACGGCGAGGGCCTGCTGCAGCGCCGCGAGGGCGCCGCCGGGAACGCTCTGCTCCGGCTTGGCGAGCACCACGGCCTCCGCCTCAGCAGCGGACACGACGGCCTCGGTGGGCGGTTCCGCCTCAGGAGCGGACGCAATCACCTCGGTGGGCGGTTCCACCTCGGAAGGGGACGCGACGACCTCGGCCGGGGGTTCCGCGCCGGAAACGGATTCGATGACCTCGGTGGGCGGTTCCACGTCGGAAGCGGGCGCGATGACCTCAGTGGGCGGTTCCACCTCGGAAGCGGGCGCGATGACCTCAGTGGGCGGTTCCACCTCGGAAACGGGCGCGATGACCTCAGTGGGCGGTTCCACCTCGGAAACGGGCGCGATGACCTCAGTGGGCGGTTCCACCTCGGGGGCGAGCGCGATGACCTCGGTCGGGGGCTCCGGCTCCGAGGCAGCCGGGGCGGCATCCGCAGGTGGCTCCTCCGACGGGGTAGCCGACAGTGGGGAAGCCGGCACCTCGACAGCCGGCGTCTCGGTAGCGGGCATATCGGTAGCAGGCATCTCGGCTGCAGGCAGCTGGGACGGCACGGTGGGCAGTTCGGCGACGTCCTGGCGGACCGACGCGGCGAACGCGCCCGCCCCCCGCGCCTGCGTGGGCAGCTCGGAGAGCGGCAGCCCGTTCGGCTCCGTCGGCAGGTCCTTGATCGGCACGGCCACCATGAGCGCCGCCGAGGCCGCGGCCGGTGAGGTCGGGGCGGTCGGCAGCGGCACCCAGTCGACCCGGCGGACCGGGGCGGACACGGGCGCGGTCTGCTCGGCGGAGCGGGCCCAGAAGGTGACCGCCTCGGCGGGCAGCCGCGGCAGCGGCTCGAAGCCGTCCAGCGCGCCCTCGGCGACCCTGAGCCGGCCCATGATCGAGGCGGCCGCCGGACGCATGCGCGGGTCGAGCTCCATGCAGCCCTCGATGATCGGCCACAGCGCGGCCGGCATCCCGGGCGGCGGCACGGGCACGCAGTCCGCGTGGCGGCGCAGGACGTCGTTGGGGGATCCGCCGCGGTACGGGCTCCGGCCGCAGATCAGCTCGAAGAGCACGACCCCGAGCGCGTAGACGTCGGAGGCGGGGCTGGGCAGGCCGCCCGCGACGACCTCGGGCGCCACGTACTCGGGCGTGGCGTGGGTCGGCCCGGCGGGCTGATCGAGGCGGCGGGCGACGCCGAAGTCGGCGAGGCGCACCGGGCCGCCGTCGAGCGGGACGAGCAGGTTGCCGGGCTTGACGTCGCCGTGGACGATGCCGGCGGCGTGGACGTACGCGAGCGCGTCGGCGACCTGGGCGACGACCTCTGCCGCGGCGGCGGGCGGCAACGGGCCGTCGGCGCGCAGCCGGCGCCGCAGGTCGGGCCCGCCCACGAGCTCCATCGCGATGGCGAGCAGGCCCTTGCCGGTGATCAGGTTGTGGACCCGGATGACGGACGGGTGGTCGAGGCCGGCGAGCAGCTCGGCCTCGCCGAGGAACCCGTCGACGAGCTCGGGCACCTCGGCGGCCTCGGCGCGCATGACCTTGACCGCGACCCATTGGCCGGTCTGCTCGTCGTACGCCCGCCAGACCGCGCCGATGGCGCCGCGGGCGACCTCGGTCTCCAGCCGGTACCGGTCGCCGAGCATGGTCTTCGTCTTCATTGCGGACCCCTCCCCATCACCTAGGACGGTAGGCCCGCATCGATGCGGCTGGACGGCCCGGGTGGGCCGGTTGGCACAAAGAAAGGAGTAGCCAGGCTACATGTGCGAGCGCAGCTCCCCAGCGCCGGTGCTACACGTGTGAGCGCAGCTCCCCCAGCGCCGGTGCTACATGTGTGAGCGCAGCTCCCACAGCTCCGGGTAGAAGCGCAGCTCGACCCGGGAGCGCAGGTAGGCGCCGCCGGCGCTGCCGCCGGTGCCGGCCTTGGTGCCGATCTGCCGCTCGGCCATGAGGACGTGCCGCGCCCTCCACATGCCCCACGCCTGGTCGTGCGCGACCATCGTCTCGGCGAGGTCCCAGAACGGGCCGTGGTGCTCCCGGTCGCGGGAGATCGTGAGCAGCGACGCGATCCGGTCCTCCTTGGTGGCGACGGCGAAGCCCGCCTTCTCCAGGGTGGTGAGGAACGCCTCCCAGAGGCTCGGCTCCTCCAGGCGCCGGTTGAGCCGCGCCTGCTCGGCGTCGGACAGTCCGCGGAAGCGCTGCAGGTACGTCGGATCCTTCAGCCCGGAGAGGAACTCGATCTCCCGGAACTGCGCCGACTGGAACCCCGAGGCCGGGGACAGCTTGTTGCGGAAGCGCAGGAAGTCCTGCGGGGTCATCGTGTCGATCACGTCCACCTGCCCGACCAGCACCCGCTGGATCGACAGGCAGCGCTCCAGGCGCACCCTCGGCAGATAGGTCTCGCCGGCGAGGAGGCGGTCCCGGGCGTCGGTGAGCTCGTGGAGGATGAGCTTGAACCACAGCTCGTACACCTGGTGGATGGTGATGAAGAGGAGCTCGTCGTGCGCGGCGGGGTCCGACTCGGGGACCTGGGCGTCGAGCAGACCTGTCAGTTGCAGGTAGTCCCCGTACGTGAGGCGGCCGCCCTGCTCCCCGAAATGCGCGTCCTGCCAGTTGCCGGCGACGTTGCCGGGCGATGGGTTGGTCACCTCCCAAACCTATAAGGTCACCAGTCGTGACGAGAGTTGCACTGGTCGGCTGGCTGGGTCGGTTGGCGGCGGACGAGCTGGGCGCGGTGCTGCGCCGCCGTCCCGACGCGCTCGGGGCGCCGCCGCCGGAGGACCTGGTGCAGCTGGCCGCGCGGCTGACCGCCCGGACCGGCGTCGACGAGGTGGTGGCGCGGCTGCCGCTGCCGGCCGTCCAGGTGCTGGAGGCGCTGGGCGGAGGACCGGATCCGGTGCCGCTGCCGGAGCTGGCGGACCGGCTCGGCGTCGCCGCCGACGACCCGGCGCTCGACGCGACCCTGCAGGTGCTGCTCCAGCGGGCGCTGGTGTGGCCGTCGGAGGACGACACCGCGCTGTTCACCACGGCGCAGCTGCCCGCCCCTTCCGGGCATGACGCGTTCGAGCCGGTGCCGCCGGCGCCGTCGCTGCGCCCCGCCGACCGGACCGAGGTGCGCGACGCGGCGGTACAGGCGGCGACACTGCTGCTGGAGCGGCTTCCGGTGCTCCTCGACGCGGCGGCGGCGCGCCCGCTGAGCCGGCAGCGCTCCGGCGAGGTCGCGGTGCGGGAGCGGCGCCGGCTCGCGTTCACCACCGGCCTCGACGAGCCGACGGTGGTGCTGCTGGCGGACCTCGCGGTCGCGGCGCGGCTGCTCGGGCCCGACGGGGTGCGCTTCGTGCCGACGCTCGCCTACGACGAGTGGGCCGACCGGGCGGCCGCGGACCGGCTCGCCAGGCTGCTGACGCAGTGGTGGTCGGGCGAGCCGCTGCGACAGGTCGTGGTGCGGGCGCTGCACGAACTGCCCCCGGACACGGCCGTCGCCGACGTGGTGTCGTTGGCGCCGCTCGTACGATGGACCGCGCCGCTGCAGACGAGAGCCCTGGACGACCTCGGGTCCGTGGTGGCCGGCATCGTCGACGAGGCCACCCTGCTGGGCGTGTGCGCGGCCGGGGCGCTGAGCCCGCTCGGCCGGGCGCTCGCCGACGGGCGGGGCGTCGCGGACGTCGCGGCGCGGCTGCTGCCTGCGGGCCCGCCGGCGGACACCCTGCACGTGCGCGGGGTCGGCAGCGTGATCGTCAGCGAGGACACCGACCTGCTGGACTCGCTGGTCGCCGACGGCACGCTGGCGGCGCTGAAGCTGCGCCGGGTCGCGCCGACCGTCGCCGGGTCGGCGCTGTCACCCGTGGACACCCTCGCCGCGCTGCGGGCCGCCGGCTACCGTCCGGCCCGCGACGCCGGCCCGGGGCCGGTCCGGCTGCACCGCGCGCGGGTCGACCACGCGCGCCGCCCACCCGCGCGGGCCACCGTGGACCCGGGTGAGCTGGCGGCGCGGCTGCTCGTGCCGACGCAGCGGACGCCCGATCCGTTGGAGCTGATCCGGCAGCGGGCGCCGCAGCTGCGCGCCGACCAGGCCCAGCTCCTCGCGACCGCGGTGGAGGACGGCTCGCCGGTGTGGATCCGCTACGTCGACGCGCAGGGCCGCGCCTCCGAGCGGGTCATCGACAACGCGCACCTGTCCGGCTCCACCATCGACGCGTGGTGCCGGCTGCGCCGCGACGACCGTGCCTTCACCCTGGACAAGATCGTCGCGGTCGCACCCGTGCGGGTCTAGCCCATGTGCGGGTAGCGGTGGTCGGTCGGCGGCACGAACGTCTCCTTGATCGTCCGCGGCGACGTCCAGCGCAGCAGGTTGTGCCACGATCCGGCCTTGTCGTTGGTGCCGGAGGCGCGCCCGCCGCCGAACGGCTGCTGCCCGACGACCGCGCCGGTCGGCTTGTCGTTGACGTAGAAGTTGCCGGCGGCGAAGCGCAGCGCGTGCGTCGCCCGCTCGACGGCCTGCCGGTCGGTGGCGAAGATCGAGCCGGTGAGCGCGTAGGGCGCGACCGACTCGGCCTGCGTGACGACGGCGTCGTAGTCGGCGTCGGGGTAGACGTGCACGCCGAGGATCGGGCCGAAGTACTCGGTCGTGAAGACCTCGTGCGTGGGGTCCGTGGACTCGACGACCGTCGGCCTGACGAAGAAGCCCTCGCTGTCGTCGGTCGTGCCGCCGGCGACGACGGTGCACGACGGCGAGTTCTTGATCCGGTCCAGCGCCTGGGCGTGCCGGTCGAACGCCCGCCGGTCGATGACGGCGCCACCGAAGTTGCTGAAGTCGGTGACGTCGCCGTAGGCCAGCTCGTCGGCGGTGCCGGTGAGCTGGTCCTTGATCTTCGCCCAGATGCTGGCCGGGACATACGCGCGGGACGCCGCCGAGCACTTCTGGCCCTGATACTCGAACGCGCCGCGGATCAGCGCCGTCGTCAGCGCGGCCGGGTCGGCGGACGGGTGGGCGATCACGAAGTCCTTGCCGCCGGTCTCGCCGACGATCCGCGGGTAGGAGCGGTACTCCCGCTCGGCGACGGTCCGGTTGAGGGTGCGGAACACGGCGGTCGAGCCGGTGAAGTGGATGCCGGCCAGGTCGCGGTCGGCGAGCGCGACCTCGGACGTGGCGAGCCCGTCGCCGGTCACCAGGTTGATCACGCCGGCGGGCAGGCCGGCGGCCTCGAACAGCCGCATCGTCAGGTGCGCCGCCAGCTGCTGCGTCGGCGACGGCTTCCACACGACGGTGTTGCCCATGAGCGCGGGCGCGGACGGCAGGTTGCCGGCGATCGCGGTGAAGTTGAACGGGGTGATCGCGTAGACGAACCCCTCCAGGGGGCGGTGGTCGAACCTGTTCCACACGCCGGGCGACGACTTCGGCTGCTCGGCGAGGATCTGCTGGGCGAAGTGCACGTTGAACCGCAGGAAGTCGATCAGCTCGCAGGCCGCGTCGATCTCGGCCTGGATCGCGGTCTTGCTCTGCCCGAGCATGGTCGCGGCGTTGAGCGTGTCGCGCCACGGCCCGGCGAGCAGGTCGGCGGCGCGCAGGAACACCGCGGCCCGCTCGCTGAACGGCAGGTCGCGCCAGCCGGGCGCGGCCCGCTTCGCCGCCTCGACGGCGTCGGCGGCGTCGGCGGTCGTCGCGTTGTGGGTGACGCCGAGCACGTGCCGGTGGTTGTGGGGCTGCACGACGTCGATCGGCTCGCCCGACGCCATGCGCTCCTTGCCGTCGATCGTCATCGTCAGCTCGAACCGCTCGCCCGCCAAATCGGCCAGGCGGCGCTGCAGGCTCTCGCGCTCCGCCGACCCCGGCGCATAGCCGCGGACCGGCTCGTTGGTCGGGTCAGGCACGGCGAACAGGCCATCCATCACGGGACTCCAGATCTCTACTCGGCAACGTCGGCGAGGTTTCCTCTCATCTTCCCACGGTCCCCTGAACCGTCGTTCGGGTCGCTTCCGCGTACGCTGCTAGCTCGTGGCAACAAAGGTCGTCTCGTCTCAGGTGGAACGCCGGCCCTACACGGTGGTCGTCGTCGCGCTCATGCTGCTCGCGCTGACCCTCTGGTCGACCTACAGCGTCATCGCCAATGCCGCGAGTGAGTTCCTCGTCACCACCCTGGCCGCCCTGGTGCTGCCGAGCATCCTGCTCGCCACGGCCCTCGCCGGTGGCGCGGCAGGGGTGCTGGCCGTCGGCCTGCTGCCGTGGCGCCGCCTGTTCGCGGGCGCCGCCGGTGGTCTGGTCGTGGGGCTGCTCGCGACGGGCGGGATGCTGCTGGCGTACCACCATGGGCCGGCGGTGCCGTACGTCGCGGCGGTCGTGGCCGTGACGGGCGCGCTGGGCGGCGCGGCGGCCGCGTTCCGCTTCCCGGAGGCGGTCACGGCCGGGATCGCCGGCGGCGTGGCGGCCACCGCGCTGGGCCTGGTCGTCGCCTACTTCCAGAACGACCTCGTCGACCTCTTCGGCAACCAGGAGACCGTCGGCACGATGGCCGAGGCCGCGTCCCGCCTGCAGCTGACCACGTCGATCCTCAGCGGCGTGCTGGCCGGTGTGGTCGCGTTCATCGCCCTGCGGCGCACCGGTGCCGCCCTGCCGTGGCCCGTGTACCCGGCGGCGGGCGCCGCGGCCGGGGTCGTCACCCTGGTCGCGACGCTGCTGGGCTGGCTGGGGCGGCTGCCGCTGACGGCCATCGTCGAGGACTACAGCGCCTTCGACGCGCAGATCATCTACAGCCGGCTGCCGGAGCAGATCAACCACGGGATGATCGTGCTCTTCGCGGGCGCCTTCACGGCGATGATCCTGGTCGGCCGGACGATCCGGCGCGCCTAGCTCTTCGTTGTTACCGGATCAGCTGGTCCAGCTCTGACGGGTCGTACCACTCGAGCTCGTGGTCCTCGGCGCCGTCGACGGTGAACTGCGCGTCGGGGTCGCCGGCGGCGGCCTCCTCCACCACCTCCGCGGCGGCCGACACCTCCGGCTCCGCGTCGCGGCCGTCGACGTGGATGGCGGCGACCGCCCGCAGCGGCACCTTGCCCGACACCTCGACCTGGCTCGACCCGAGGTCCAGCCCGGCCATCTTCAGCGTCTTCTCCGGCAGGTCCACGCAGAGCACGACCCTGCGCCGCGGCGCCTTGGGGTCGTGGCGCAGGAGCCGCAGCGCGCTCTGGGCCGCCCGGGTGAACGCGACGTATTCCAGCTCCTCCTCGTCGCCTTCCGCGTACCACTCCCGCAGCGCGGGCGTGACGGCGTGCGCCTCGGACGGCGGGGGCAGCTCGCCGCTCTCCCGCAGGACGGCCAGCTGGGCGAGGGTCGCGGGCAGGTACACACGGGTGAGGTCACTCGTCACGCCACCTGTACTACACCCTCATCGCCGTTTTCGGTGCGGAAACGCCCATGTGTCCTTCAGCGCTCGGGATGGGTCGTCCGGGGCTGTCGGGGCCTAACGGTGGCAAACTGAGGTCATGGAGCCGCGATTCCTGCTCATGGCCGACGTCGCCGAGCAGTTGAACGTGTCGACGTCGCAGGTCTACCACATGGTCCGCAGCGGCGAGCTGCCCGCGATCAAGGTCGGCGGCCGGGGTCAGTGGCGGATCGAGCGCTCCAAGCTGGAGGAATACATCGAGCGCAAGTACGCGGAGACGGCGGAATGGGTGCGCTCGAACCCACTCACCGACCGCTTCGACGACGCGCTGTAGCCCCCGCCCCGTCCGCGCAAAGCGACGCTTACCCATTGTCCAGATTTATCATCTCTTTGCGGTCGAGTTGATCTTGCGTTTGCTTGCGTTTGCCTTGACCGGGGTTCGGTACGGTCGTAGAAAGGAGGAGGCAAACGTAGGCAAACGCAAGGATCGGGGGAAGTCATGGCGCCCACCACGACGCCCGCTCGCCCACGCCGCGCCCGCACGTCGGCGTCCCGCCCCGGCACCGCGGCCACCACCTCGCCGTCCCGCCGCGCAGCCCGCCCGCCCAGCGACGCGCCCACCTCATCGGCCTGCTCCCCCGCCGGTGCGACCGACCACCCGACGGTTCTGGCCGGCGGCGCTGCCGATCATCCGGCGGCAGTGGCCGGTGGCGCCGCCGGTCACTCGGCGGCGGTGGCCGGTGATGCGGCCGTCGTGGCCCGCCCCGCCCCGCCGCTCGACCCACCGTGCGAGGAGGCCGTGGTCCGCCGGCCTTCGCAGCCCACCGGCGGGATGGACTTCCTGCCGGGCGGCTGGGTGGCGTTCCCCACCAGGGCGGCCCCCGCCTCCGCCCGCCGGGCCCCGGCACCCCCCTCGGCCGGGACGCCCGCACCGTCGCCGCCGCACCCGTCCGCCCAGCGGTTCGTCGGCATGTGCGTCGAGATCCTCAACGGCTACCGCCCGGCGTCCCACCTGCGCCAGGTCACCCACCCGAAGCACTGCACCGCCATCACCGACCAGCTGATCCGCCGGACCGTCCGCGTCCGCATGACCCCGTCGCACGCCGCCCGCCAGGGCCACCTGGTCCGCGTCAGGCGCATGCTCGTCACCGAACCCCTGCCCGGCATCGCCGAGCTGGTCGCCATCCTCGATCAGGGCTCCGCCACCTGGGCGATGGCCGTCCGTCTGGAGCGCCTGCCCCACCGGACCACGGGCCACCCCACCTGGCTGTGCACCCTGGTCCAGGTCGTCTGAAGCCCCGGTGCCGCCCGCCGAGGGAGGGCGGCAGGCGGCACCGGCCCAAAGCCCTGAACCCTCGCCACACCGCCCGTCCCGGCACGGGGCAGGACGGGCCCCGACAGGGCAGCGGGAGCCCTCACCCGGTCAACCTCGCGGACCGGGTGAGGCTCCCGCTGCCCGGCACCTCACTCACCCACCGAGACCCACCACCGAGGTCCGCATAGACCCCCGGTGCGCCCACTGGAGGGGCGGCGGGCGCACTGGGACTCCACCCACCCCTCAACCCAAGACCCAGACGCGCCAAGCCCGAGCGACGGCGAACGCCCCGGGGCACTCCATCCGCCCGCCCACTCCAAGGCCCCGGCGCCCGACGTGAGCAACGGCGAGCACACCCGACTCCGATCACCCCCAAGCCCAAGCTCCCGGCGCGCCCATCTTGAGCAACGGCGGCACTCCGGGGCACTTCGCCCACCCGCCGACTCCAGGGCCTCGGCGCCCGTCTTGAGCAACGGCCGGCACACCGGGACCCCACCCACCTCAGCCCCAAGCTCCCGGTGCGCCCATCTTGAGCAACAGCGGAGCGCACCGAACGTCTTTACCCCCAACCCCAAGTCCCCGGCGGCTGCGGGAGGGGCGGCGGGAGCGCTGGGACTCCACCCACCCCGCGACCCCAAGTCCGCAGGTGCACCCAACCAGAGCAACGGCGAGCGCCCCCGAGGCTCCATCCGCCCGGCAGTTCCAGATCCCCGGCGCCCGTCTTGAGCAGCAGCGGGCAAACCGGGCCTCCCCTCAGCCCCAGGTCCCAGCGCGCCCTCTCGAGCAGCAGCGGAACGCACCGAACGTGTCCCACCCACCCGACCGATCCAGGGCCCCGGCGCTCGTCTTGAGCAGCGGCGGAGCGCACCGGACGCCACTCATCAGCTGCGGCGGGCGCGGGTCCAGGTGCAGACATGCGGACGCCCGCCGGGCTGCGGAAGTGCATCAGCAGCGCGGCGGGCGTCCGGTGGGGCTGGCAGGCGGCGCGGGTCAGGCGCCGCCGGGGGCGCCGTGGCAGCGCTTGTACTTCTTGCCGGAGCCGCAGGGGCAGGGGGCGTTGCGGGAGGGGCCGTTGCTGGCGACCGCCTGGCCGGGGGAAGGCTTGCGGGCCGCCGACGGCGCGGCCGGGCCCGAGCGGCGCACGCCGGGAGACGGCGACGACGACGGGGCCGGGCGGGTGGTGCCGCTGCCCAGGCCGAGGGCGGGCGCGTCCTCCTGCTGCTCGATGTGCACGCCCGCCTCGCCGTCGATGGTCGGGGCGGAGTACTGCAGCGCGCGCGGCATGCGGTTGCCGCCGAGGCCCTTGGCGCGGATCTCGACGTGCGGCTCGGGCAGCGGGACGTTGGCGCCGGTCTCGGCGGCCGCGGCCACGTCCAGCACCGGGGCCGGAGCCTCCTCGACCTGGACCTCCAGGTTGAAGAGGAAACCGACGGCCTCTTCCTTGATGCCTTCCTGCATCTGCTGGAACATGTCGAAGCCTTCGCGCTGGTACTCGACCACGGGGTCGCGCTGCGCGTAGGCCCGAAGGGTGATGCCTTCCTGCAGGTAGTCCATCTCGTAGAGGTGCTCACGCCACTTGCGGTCGATGACGTTGAGCAGGACCTGGCGCTCCAGCTCGCGGACGGCCTCGGCGCCGAGCTCCTCCTCGCGGCGGTCGTAGGCGGCGTGGGCGTCGTCGATGAGCTGGTTCTTGAGGAACTCGGGGTCCAGCGAGCCGCCGGCCTCCTCCTCCAGGTCCTCGATGGTGACGCCGACCGGGTAGAGCTGCTTGAGGTTCGTCCACAGCTGCTCGAGGTCCCAGTCCTCGGCCGTCTCGCCGAGGGAGGTGGCGGAGGTGACGTAGTCGCCGACGACCCCGTCGATCATGTTGCGGACCTGCTCGCTGAGGTCCTCGCCGTCCAGGACGCGCTTGCGCTCGGCGTAGATGACCTTGCGCTGCTTGTTGAGGACCTCGTCGTACTTGAGGACGTTCTTGCGGATCTCGGCGTTCTGCGCCTCGATCTGGGTCTGCGCGCTCTTGATCTGGCGGGTGACCATCTTGGACTCGATGGGCACGTCCTCGGGGATGTTGAAGCGGTCCATGACCGCCTCGACGGCGCTCGCCCGGAAGCGGCGCATCAGCTCGTCCTGCAGGGACAGGTAGAAGCGGGACTCGCCGGGGTCGCCCTGACGGCCGGAGCGGCCGCGGAGCTGGTTGTCGATGCGGCGGGACTCGTGCCGCTCGGTGCCCAGGACGTACAGGCCGCCGGCGTCGGTGACCTCGTCGGACTCGTCCTCGACGAGCTTCTCCCAGCGCAGGAGGGCGTCCTCGAAGGCGGCCGAGTACTCGTCCGGGCCCTCCACCTCGTCGAGGCCGCGCTGGCGCAGCTCGGCGGCGGCGAGGTATTCGGCGTTGCCGCCGAGGAGGATGTCGGTGCCACGGCCGGCCATGTTGGTGGCGACGGTGACGGCGCCCTTGCGGCCGGCCTGCGCGATGATCTCGGCCTCTTTGGAGTGGAACTTCGCGTTGAGGACGGAGTGCGCAACGCCACGCTTGCGCAGCAGCTGCGACAGCAGCTCGGACTTCTCGACGGAGACGGTGCCGACGAGGATCGGCTGGCCGAGGGCGTGCCGCTCGACGATGTCGTCGACGACGGCGTTGTACTTCGCCTTCTCCGTCTTGTAGATCACGTCGGGGTGGTCGACGCGGACCATGGAGCGGTGGGTCGGGATGCTGATGACGCCGACGCCGTAGACCTTGTTGAACTCGGCGGCCTCGGTCTGGGCGGTGCCCGTCATGCCCGACAGCTTCGAGTACAGGCGGAAGAAGTTCTGCAGGGTGATCGACGCGAGCGTCTGGTTCTCCTGCTTGATCTCGACGCCCTCTTTGGCCTCGATGGCCTGGTGCATGCCCTCGTTGTAGCGGCGGCCGTGCAGGATGCGGCCGGTGAACTCGTCGACGATGAGGACCTCGCCGTCGTTGACGACGTAGTCCTTGTCGCGCTTGTAGAGCTCCTTGGCCTTGATGGCGTTGTTCAGGTAGCCGACCAGCGGGGTGTTGACCGACTCGTAGAGGTTGTCGATGCCGAGCTGGTCCTCGACCTTGCCGACGCCGCGCTCGGTGACGGAGATCGTGCGCTTGGACTCGTCGACCTCGTAGTCGCCGTCGCCGTCCTTGCCGCGCTTCAGGCGGCCGACGACGCGGGCGAACTCCTGATACCACCGGGCGGACTGCTCGGCCGGGCCGGCGATGATCAGCGGGGTGCGGGCCTCGTCGATCAGGATCGAGTCGACCTCGTCGACGATCGCGAAGTTGTGGCCACGCTGCACGAGTTCGTCGCGCGACCACGCCATGTTGTCGCGCAAGTAGTCGAAGCCGAACTCGTTGTTGGTGCCATACGTGATGTCGCAGTCATACGCGGCCCGGTGCGCCGACGACGGCTGGTTGGGCAGCACGGTGCCGACGGTGAGGCCGAGGAACCGGTGCACGCGCCCCATCCACTCGGCGTCGCGCTGGGCGAGGTAGTCGTTGGTCGTGATGACGTGCACGCCCTTGCCCGAGAGCGCGTTGAGATATGCGGGGAGCACGCAGGTGAGGGTCTTGCCCTCACCGGTCTTCATCTCGGCGATGTTGCCGTAGTGCAGGGCGGCGCCGCCCATGACCTGCACGTCGTAGTGTCGCTGACCGAGCACCCGGGAGGCGGCCTCGCGGGCGACCGCGAACGCCTCAGGCAGGATGTCGTCCAGCGTCTGACCGTCGGCGAGCCGTTCCTTGAACTGGTTCGTCATGTCGGCCAGCTCTTCGTCGGAGAGGTCGGTGTACTCCTCCTCCAGCGAGTTGACGGCATCTGCGACAGCCTTCAACCGCCGCACCTGGCGACCTTCGCCGGCGCGGAGGATCTTCTCGAAAATCGACACGGGTCAGCGCTCCCTTAAACGTCTGCGACCCATCGTAGGCGGCTTCTTGCCCGAACTGCCGCCCCCGCCCACCCACTCTACGGACACTGATGGACAAAGCCGTACAAATCGCTTCGATGTACCGGAGAAATATCCGCCGACAGCGGGCACATTTGGGGCAGGATCGGCGGTCATGGAGCCGATCGAACTGACCACCGGCGACGGGCTCGTCCTGCGCGCCTGGCATGAGGACGACGCCGAGGACGTCTTCCTCGCCTGCCAGGATCCCCTGATTCAGCGCTGGACCATGGTGCCTGTGCCTTACCTGCGGGAACAGGCCGCCGCCTACGTGCGGGAGATGTCACGGGCCGCGTGGGTCACCGAGACGTCGGCGCCGCTCGGGGTGTTCGACGCCCGCACGGGTGAACTGCTCGCCTCCGCCGGCCTGGTCACCCTCGACCTGCGCAACCGGCAGGGCGAGCTCGGCACCTGGGTGGCGCCCTGGGCGCGCGGGCGGCGGGTCGCGGAGCGGGCCGGCCGGGCCGTCGCGCACTGGGCGTTCGAGGTGCTGGGGCTCACGAAGCTCGTCTGGCGCGCCGAGGTCGGCAACCACGCGTCGAAGCTCACCGCCGAGCGGATCGGCTTCACGTTCGACGGCGTCGTGCGGGCGCTGCTGCCGGCGAAGGAGGGCGGGTTCGTCGACGGCTGGCACGGGGTGATGCTGCCCGGCGAGGTCTGCGACACACCCCCCGCGTGGGTCGCTCCGGGCGGCCCGGGCGCGCTGCGCGCCCACACGTTCTGCGCCCCGCCGGTCCGCCTGCCGGCCGGGCCGGGCACGCTGCGGCTGGCCCGCGACGGCGACCTGGACGACCTGGTGATGACGTTCCGCGACCCGGAGACCGTCCAGTGGACGTCGGTCCCCCTGGACTACGGCCCGGAGCATGCCATGGACTTCATCCACCACCGGTACCCGAACGGCTGGCTGCAGGGCACGGGGGTGGGGTTCGTGGTCGCGGACCCCGACGACCGGTTCGCCGGCACCATCGACCTGCGGATCAACCCGATGGACCCGGTCAGCGCGGAGCTGGGCTTCTCCTCCGCGCCGTGGATGCGGGGCAAGGGCTTCATGACCGAGGCGGCGCGCGCGATCTGCGGCTTCGGGTTCGACCGGCTCGGCCTGGGCCGGATCGTCTGGCGCGCGCACGTGGGCAACATCGGATCGAGGAGGGTGGCGGAGAAGGTGGGATTCGTGATCGAGGGCGTCCAGCGGGACAGCTGCGAGCAGCGCGGCACGCGGGTCGACGGCTGGGTGGCGACCCTGCTCAAGCGGGACCTGAAATGACCGTCGCGCTCAGGCCGTTCCGGGACGAGGATGCCGACGCGGTCGCCGAGGCGTGCGGCGACCCCGCCATCGCGCACTACCTGCCGTTCCTGCCCCAGCCGTACACCCGCGACGACGCCCTGGCGTTCTTCCGGCAGAAGCCCGAGGACCCGGCGATCGTCGACGCGGCGACGGACCGGGTGCTCGGCGCGATCGGGTCGACGCCACGCGGCACCGGCACCGTGGAGGTCGGCTACTGGGTCGCGCCGTGGGCCCGCCGGCAGGGGGTGGCGTCGGCGGCGCTGGAGCAGTTCAGCGCCGGGCTGTTCGCGCAGGGGCTGCAGCGGCTGTACCTGGTGACGGCGCTGACCAACGGCGCCAGCCAGCGGGTCGCCGTCGCCGGCGGGTACGTCCGGGAGGGCATCGCCCGGGCCGCCTCGCAGGCCGTGGACGGCACCTGGCAGGACATGGTCGTGTGGGCCAGGACCGCCGGCGACCCGCCCGGCCCCAGCGCCCGCGCCCTGCCGGACCTGCCCGGTGGCGTGCTGACCGACGGCGTCGTCGCGTTGCGCCCGATCAGCGAGGAGGACGGGCCCAGCACGTACCAGATGCGCAGCCGCCCGGACGTCAGCGGCAGGTCGGTCGTCGGCACCCCGATGGACCCGGCCGTCGTGACCCGTCAATGCGCCGAGTCGGTGTCGAAGTGGCTGGCCGGCCAGCGGGCGGAGATGACCATCCGGGACGCCGCCGGCGGCACCTACCTCGGCGAGATCGCGCTGTTCTACTTCGAGCCGCTCCTGCGCGAGGCGATGATCGGCTACAGCCTCACCCCGGAGGCGCGCGGCAAGGGGTACGCCGCCCGCGCCGCCCGGCTGGTCACCGCGTGGGGCTTCGAGATCGGGATGGCGAGAATGACCGCCGGCACCGCCCCGGACAACGTCGCGTCGCAGCGGGTCCTGGAGGCGGCCGGGTATCACCGCGAGGGCCTGCAGCGCAGCCGGCTGCCCGGCCCGGACGGCACCCGGATCGACAACATCCAGTTCGCCAAGCTGCGCCCGGCGGCAACCTAGGCGTCATGCGGCGTTGCCGTGTGCCCGAGACAGTCTGGGCATGCGTCGACGTGCAGTGATCTCCGGCATCTCGGTGGCCGCCGGGGCGGCGGTCCTTCCACAGGCCCTCGTCAGCCCCGCGGCCTCCGCCCACACCACGAAGCCGCGGCCGGCCCGGCCGCTCGTCATCGGGCACCGCGGGGCCAGCGGCCACCGGCCCGAGCACACCCTGGCGGCGTACCGCCTGGCGATCGCGATGGGCGCGGACTTCATCGAGCCCGACCTCGTGCCCACCAAGGACGGCCAGCTCGTCGCCCGGCACGAGAACGAGATCTCGGGGACCACCGATGTGGCGTCGAAGCCGCAGTTCGCGGGCCGGCGGACCACGAAGACCATCGACGGGGTCAGCGTCACCGGCTGGTTCACCGAGGACTTCACCCTCGCCGAGCTCAAGACGCTGCGCGCGGTCGAGCGGCTGCCCGCGGTCCGCCCGCACAACACGATCTACGACGGGCTCTTCGAGATCCCGACCCTGCAGGAGGTCATCGACCTCGCCCGCTCCGCCGGCGTGGGCATCTACCCGGAGACGAAGCACCCCACGTACTTCGCGTCCGTCGGGCTCGCGCTGGAGCCGCTGCTCGCCCGGATCCTCAAGCGCAACGGGCTGGCCGGCCGCAACGCGAACGTCTTCCTGCAGTCCTTCGAGCCGACCAGCATCAAGAAGCTGCGCGGCCTGGTGGACACGCCGTCGGTGGTGCTGCTCGACGCGGTCGGCTCGCCCTTCGACTTCCGCAGCAGCGGCGACCCGCGCACGTGGGCGGACCTCGCCAAGCCGGCCGGCCTGGACTGGCTCAAGACCTTCACCAACGGCGTGGGCGCGACGAAGAACCTGGTCATCGCGCGGGACGCGGCCGGCAATCTGCTGCAGCCGACGGCGCTGATCGGCGACGCCCACGCGCGCGGCCTGAAGGTGCACTCCTGGACGTTCCGCAACGAGAACCAGTTCCTGCCGCTCAACCTGCGCAAGGGCACCGACCCCAACGCGTGGGGCGACGTGATCGGCGAGATCAGGACCTTCCTGGCGGCCGGGCTCGACGGCGTCTTCGCCGACTACCCCGACACCGCGGTCCTGGCCCGCGACCTGTGAGCGGACGGCGGGCCGGTTCGCACCGGCCCGCCGTCCGGCGACAAACGGCTCAGGTGCCGAGGCTCATGACCCCGTAGTCATACGCCTTGCGGCGGTAGACGACGCTGGGCCGGCCCGACTCCTTGTCGTTGAACAGGTAGAAGTCGTGGCCGAGCAGCTCCATGTGGAACAGCGCGTCGTCCACGGTCATCGGCTCGCCCGGGTGTTCCTTCTCCCGGACGATGTGCCACGGCTGGTCGTCCTGCTCGTCGATCAGGTCGAAGGACTCGGCCTCGACGTCGGCGAGTGTGGCGACGCTCGCGCGCTCAGGTTGTGTGAACGCCAGCGACGCGGTCGCCGCGGCGACGGAGACCGGCGCGTGCCGCCCCCGGTGGACGCGCCGGCGGTCGGCGGCCCGACTCAGCCGGCTGTCCAGCTTGGCGATGGCGGCGTCCAGCGCACTGTAGAAGTCGGCGGCGCAGGCCTCCGCCCGGATCACCGGCCCTCTGGAGACACACGTGATCTCCACACGCTGGCAGTGATCGGATTGGCGCGGATTGCGCTCGTGAAACAACTCGACGTCGACGCGGATGAGCTTGTGGTCGTATCGCTCGACCTTCTGCAGCTTGTCTGCGACGTGCTGCCGGTAATGGTCGGGCACCTCGACGTTGCGGCCCTTGACGACGATGTCCACTCCTGGCCTCCCCCACGGGTCTAGCTAAAGAAACGGGTTTGGGTTCGGTTGTTGTCCGGACTGCTCGGCCGGATCGCGCCTCCCCAGAGGCTGAGCCTTCGCGGCACGCGACCGAAACGGATGGGGCAGAGTCCTCCCTTCCGAACCGGCGCTTCGCGAACGCCGGCAAGGTCTTCGGTCAGGTCGTCTCTCGACGTTAAACCGAGGACAGCCGCTAGTCACCCCCGGTTCACAAGAACTCTCCGATCAACTTCTGAATCCCTCCTCGCGGATTACCCCGAGTGGCGCACGAAGTAACGTTCCGCTCAAACCGGGACGAAGGGCGTTAGCTACGCGGCACGCTGCGTAGCGGCCAGAACGGCCACGCGGTGGACCCGGACGCCCGCGGCGGCGAGCCGCGCCGTGGATGCGGCAAGGGTCGACCCTGTGGTGATGATGTCGTCGACGAGGATCACGGCACCGCCGGCCGGCCTGCCCCGTCCCCGCACCGCGAAGGCCTGCGCGGCCGCGCGGGCCCGCTCGGTGGCCGACAGCTCGGTGGAGTCCTCCCGCTTCGGCAGCGCCCGCAGGAGCCCTTCCACCCGCACCTCGGCGCCCCGCCGGCGCAGCGTCGCGGCCGCGGCGACCGCGAGCCGGTCGACGTGGTCGCCGAAGCGCCGCCTGGCCGCCGCGCTCGTGGCCGGCACGGGCACCAGCGTCAACGGCCCGGCACCGGCCGGCACGGACGCGGCGACGACCCTGGCGAGCAGCCCGCCGAGCACCGGCGCCAGCTCGTGGCGGTTGCGCTCCTTGTACTGGATGAGCATCCGCCGCAGCGAGCCGGCATACGCGGCCAGCGCGAAGGCCGGCGGCAGCCCCGGCGGCTCGGGCACCGGCCGCGTGCGCCCCGGCCGGACGGCGGCGAGCGCCGCGCGGCACGGCTCGCACAGCGGCCCGGTGGCGGGCCCGTCGCACCCGGCGCAGGTGGCCGGCAGCACCAGGTCCAGCAGGTCGGCGAGCAGCATGACGCCCGTCAGTCCGCGTAGAAGGGCGACTTGGCGATCAGCTTCGGCGTCTGGGTCGCCGACGGGCTGGGGGTCCCGCCGCCGGGGGCATCCACCTCGATCGGGTCGACGGACGTGGCGTACACCCCCCGCGCCTGATCCTTGTCCTGGAACATGACCAGCACCAGCTCCAGCGACTTGGCCGCGTCGTTGGTGCGCGCCGACAGCTCGGTGACTGGGAAGGCGCTGGGCTTCTCCGGCTTCCGCGGCAGGGGCTCCTCGCCGGTGCCGTCGAGGCTGGTGCGCACCAGCGAGTAGTTGGCCTCCGGCGGCCCGTTGGCGGGGTTCGGCTCGCCGCCGATCACCAGCGAGGTCTCGGTAAGCCAGCCGACGGCCCTGTTCGCGCCGAGGGAGTTGGGCACCGCGTGCTGCTCGCCGAGCGTGAGCTTGCCGTTCTCGAATTTCAGGGCCGCGACCTTGGTCTCCTTGCCACCGATGACCAGGGCGACCCGCCGGCCGTCGGGCGACACCGAGAAGGCCGAGACGTTGGTCAGCTCCGTGTCGTTGGGGCCGGGCACCGCCACCCGCACGGGCGGCTCGCCCGCGGCGCCGGGCGGGGTGACCGCCCACAGACTGGCGCCGTCGGCGATCAGGAACCGCGGCGCCGGGTGGTCGATCCACACCGGCCGGCTCAGCGTCGCGGCGGTCATGCCGGGGACCTCGACGTACGTGGGCACCCGGGTGTCGGCGTTGACGAAGAGCTGCTCCTTGTTACCGACCTTGCGGACCAGCGCCGCCCTCGTGCGCGCCCGGTTGATCGTCGCCGAGACGACCGCCTTGTTCCACTCGCTCGGGCCGAACAGCGCGGGACCGTCGGTCGCCGTGCTGAGCTGCCGGACCGACTCGTTGACGATGGCGAACCTCTCCTGGTCCAGGTCCCCCTGCACAACGGCGGAGTTGTCGCCGAGGTAGCCGCCGGAGTCGTTCGTGGTGTCCCTGGCGTTCTCGAAGGACAGCGACACGGGCGGGTGCAGGATGAGCGACCAGCGGATCTGGCTCGCCAGCTTGCGCAGGTCGTCGGGGCTCTTGCCGGCCACCTTCGAGATCAGGTTGACGTTCACGCTCTGGTCGGCGTTGACCGTGGCGCTGCCCTTCGTCTCGATGCCGGACAGCCTGTCGACGGCCGGGGTCAGCCACGCCGACGGCCCTTCGACGAGCCACCGCACGACCTCGTCGACCCGCTTCGACGGCTGCAGCACCTTCGGCATGTACCGCAGGTCGGGCACCAGCTTCGGCTTCTCGACGTCCTTCTCCCAGAAGTAGATCGGCTGGCGGATGTACTGGTCCTGGAGCCCTGCGGTGCTCAGCAGCATGTACTGGGGCACCTGGGAGAACCGGACCTGTCCGCCGACCTCCTCGCTCTCGAACACGGCGGGGAACGTCCGGTCGCTGTCGGTGGGCCAGGCCGTGAACCGGCCGAACGAGTCGAGCTGACCGACGCGCGTCAGAACGACCTTGTAGGTCGATCTGGTGCCGTCCTGGACGATCTCGCTCTTCCCCTGCGCGACGACCGTCAGGTTTCCTGTCGGCTTCCAGGTCGCCGCGGTCTGCTCGGTCATGAACGTCTTCATGCGGGTCTGGGTCTCCGACGCCGCGTCCTGCTGGTCCGAGTTGGTGATGTTGCCGCCGACCGACGTCTTCAGGTAGCGGTTGACCAGGTCGGACAGGCTGGTGGCGCCGTCGGGCTTCTCGGGCGGGTCGGCCCGGTCCTGGACGCGGCTCGGCTCGACGGCGGGGCCCACGTACCTCGGGTCGGTGCGGTCGGGCAGCCCGCACCCGCCGAGCACCAGCGCGACCACGGCCACGCCCGCGGTGAGCCGCAGGAACCGGGCGGTCATGCCGACACCTCCGCTGCGCTCCGGCCCGCTCATGGCGTCTCCCCGATCAGCGCGGCCTCGTCGGCGCGGGCGTCGTCGGGCACCAGGCGCAGCGGCGAGGAGACGAGGCGGTCGCCGGAGCGCACCGGCAGTGTCAGGCGGAACTGGGCGCCCTTGCCCGGCGCGCCCCAGGCCTCCAGCCAGCCGCCGTGCAGCCGGGCGTCCTCCAGGCTGATCGACAGACCGAGCCCGGTGCCGCCGGTCTGCCGCGCCCGGGACGGGTCGGCCCGCCAGAAGCGGTTGAACACGAGCTTCTCCTCGCCGGTCTTCAGCCCGACCCCGTGGTCGCGCACGGTCACCGCCACCGCGGCCTCGTCGATGGCCAGGGTCACCACGACCGGCTTGCCCTCACCGTGCTCGATGGCGTTGCCCAGCAGGTTGCGCAGCACGCGCTCGACGCGCCGCGGGTCGACCTCGGCGATCGCCCCGTCCTCCGGCGCCTCGACCCGCAACGGTACTTTGCAGCGCTCGGCGAGCGGCTCGAGCCGCTCCGCGACCCGGCGCACGATCGGCGCGAGGTCGGTCGGCTCGGCGTCCAGCGCGGCGAACCCGGCGTCGAAGCGGCTGATCTCCAGCAGGTCGGTGAGCAGGTCCTCGAACCGGTCCAGCTCGGCCTGCAGCAGCTCCGCGCTGCGCGCGGCGGCCGGGTCGAAGTCGTCGCGGTAGGCGAAGAGCAGGTCCGCCGCCATCCGCACGGTGGTCAGCGGGGTGCGCAGCTCGTGCGACACGTCGGAGGTGAAGCGCCGCTGCAGTCGCGACATCTCCTCCAGCCGGACGATCTGCCGCTGCAGGTTGGCCGCCATCTGGTTGAACGCGGCGGCCAGCCGCGCCAGGTCGTCCTCGCCCTTGACCTGCATGCGCTGGTCGAGCAGGCCGGCGGAGAGCCGCTGCGCGGTGCGGGCCGCGACCCGCACGGGCTTCACCACGAGCCGGGTCATGGTCGCCGCGATCAGGGCGAGCAGCGCGACGAGCGCCACGCCGGTCGCCGTGACCACCAGCGCGACGAACTCGACCAGGTCGTTCTCGGCCTTCAGCGGCAGCAGGTAGTACAGCTCCAACGGCTGGCCGCCGGTGATGATCGGGGTGCCAATGACCAGGAAGCGGGTCGGCCCCCGCCCGACGTCGAGGGTCTCGATCTGCTGCCACGTGCCGGGCTTGCGGCCGCTGACGACCGACTCGCGGAGCTGGCGCATCGAGCTCTGCTGCATCACCGTGGCCGTGCCGTTGTCCGGCGACGCGGCCCCCGGCGTGCCCTGCCGCAGGATGACGACCTCGGAATCGGGGTTGTCCATGGAGGTGGCCAGGTCCAACGCCACGCTCCGCATCTTCCCGGGCAGCCCCGGATCGTCGGCCTGGGTGTAGCCCTCCAGCTGCTTGGTCGCCTCCCGGGCGCCGCGCAGGATCTGGTCCTCGGAGGTGTCGACCTGGGTGCGCAGCACGCCCTGGCTGATCAGGGAGGCGACCGTGTAGCCGAACGCCGACACCAGGATCGCGGAGAGCAGCAGCGTGATGCCGACGACGCGGAACTGCAGCGACCGGCGCCACTGCCGGCGGGCGGCGGCGTAGAAGCGGCGCAGGCGGCGGCTCACGGCGTGCGGGATCAGCCGCTTCGGCCGGAAGCGGCTGAAGCGGCGGACCTGCACGATGATCGGGTCGATACGCACCAAGGCAGACCTCAGCCTGTGCCGGCCTTGTAGCCGACGCCGCGCACGGTGAGGATGATCTCCGGCTTCTCCGGGTCGGGCTCGATCTTGGCGCGCAGCCGCTGGACGTGGACGTTGACCAGACGGGTGTCGGCGGCGTGCCGGTAGCCCCAGACCTGCTCGAGCAGCACCTCGCGGGTGAACACCTGGCGCGGCTTGCGGGCCAGGGCCACCAGCAGGTCGAACTCGAGCGGCGTCAGCTTGACCTCCTCACCGTCGCGCATGACGGTGTGCGCCGGCACGTCGATGGTGATCTGGTTGCCGGGCGGGCCGATGGTCAGCAGCTCGGGGGCGACGTCCTCGCCGCGGCGCAGCCGGGCCCGCATGCGCGCGACCAGCTCCTTGGGCTTGAACGGCTTCATCACGTAGTCGTCGGCGCCCGACTCGAGCCCGAGCACCACGTCGACCGTGTCGCTCTTGGCGGTGAGCATCACGATCGGCACGCCGGACTCGGCGCGGATCGACCGGCACACGTCGATGCCGCTCATGCCCGGCAGCATCAGGTCGAGCAGGACGATGTCGGGCCGACTGTCCCGGAACGCACCGAGTGCACGCTCGCCGTCCGCGACGAAGGACGGGAGGAAGCCTTCGCTGCGCAGGACGATGCCGAGCATCTCGGCAAGGGCGGGGTCGTCGTCGACCACCAGGACGCGGGCTCTCATGCGGTCCAATATTTCACCTCGACGCCCGAAGATGGGAACCCGATGCCCGATCTTGGTCAGTTTCCGGCCATCTGGTCAGGGCGGGCCGCCGGGTTCGCGCCTGCCGACTACGGTGTCCGCGTGGACCAGCACAGCCCGGTGATCCCACTGCGTCCGCTCACCTTCGGTGAGCTGCTCGACGCGGGGGTGCTGCTGCTGCGCGCCAATGCCCGGTTGTTCCTGGTCGCCGCGTTCGTGCTGGCGGTGTGCGAGCAGGCCGTGCTGTTTCCGCTGCGCTCTGTCGCCGGCGCGGACGGCACGACGGACGTCTTCGACGCCGACACCGGGATCTGGTGGCTGGTCTTCTGCTGCGGCCTGACCACGGAGGGCATCGTGCTGGCGCTGCTCGGCGGGCTGACCGGGGCGGCCGCCGGGCCGGCCCTGCTCGGGACCCCCGCGCCGGCCCGCGACCTGCTGCGCGCGTGGGGGCGGCGGGCGCCGGCGCTGATCGTCCTCGCCATCTCGGTCGGCCTGATCCTGCTGCCGAGCGCGGTCGTGGCGCTGCCGTGGTTCTACTTCTTCGGCGCGATCGGCCTGGCCGCGCCCGCGCTCGTCGTCGACCGGGTGGGGCCCGGCGCGGCGCTGGTGCGCTCCCTGAACCTGGCGCCGGTCGGGCTGCGCGGCGTGGCGATCCGGCTGGGCGGCTACGGCGGCTGGGCCGCGATCCGGGTGGCGATCGGCCTGGGCACCGCCGCGCTGCTGGACACCGTGCTGCCGAGCGACGCGCTGGTCTACGAGATCGTCACGGTGGCGGTGTGGGTGCTGGCCAACACCGTCGTCTACGCCGCGCTCGCCAGCGTCGACGCCGTCCTGTACCTGGAGAGCCGGATGCGGGTCGAGGGGCTCGACGTCGCGGTCGGCCGCTCCCGCCGGCTCGGCCGCCCCGTCGACCTGGCCCAGGCCGCCCTCTCCGGTGCGGTGCAGCGATGACCCGCGGCTGGGCCGAGTTCCTCGAGCGGCTGTCCGCGGCGATCGGGCTGCCGCTGCTGGTCTTCCTCCTGCTGCTGCTGTCGGTCGTCGGCGGCGTCCTGTACTACTTCTTCCCGCGCTGGGTCCCGAAGCGCTTCCCGCGCCTGCGCCGGCGGAAGCGGAAGAAGGACGCCGAGGAACCGGAGACGGCCGCGCCCGAGGAGGTCGAGGTCACCGAGCCGTCGAGCGGCGACACGCTGCCCGACCTGCCGGCCAAGGTGTTCCTGAGCCTGGCCGACCGGCTGGCCGCGGAGGGCCGCTACGCCGAGGCGGTCCGCGAGCGGCTCCGGGCGATCGTGCGGGGGCTCGCCGACAAGCGCGCCGTCGAGGTGCTGCCCGGCATGACCGTGACCGAGGTGGCCCGTGCCGCGTCCGCCGTGGTGCCGGCCGCCGAGCCGGCGCTGCGCGGCGCGACCGGGATCTTCTCCGACATCTGGTACGGGCAGATCCCCGCCACCGAGGAGCACGACACCCTGATGCGGCGATACGCGGCGGAGGTCGACGCATGAAGAAGGCGCGCTCCCGGCGGTGGCTGCGGGTCGTGGTCCCACCCGTCGCCGCCCTGCTGGTCGTGATCACCGGCCTGGTGCTGTACCAGTGGGAGCAGCCCGACGAGGACGACGCCGCCTACCTGTCGCCGGTCAGCACGGCGGCCATCGGCGCGAGCACCCTCGCCGACCGCGTCCGCGCGGCCGGGGTCACGATCGCCCGGGTCGGCAGCACCGCCGACGCGTTCCTGGCCGAGAACCGCGGCGACGTGACGATCCTGCTCACCACCCCGCAGTTCGTGCACCCCGAGTACCTGCGGCGCATGGCGCTGCTGCCGGGCTCGACCCGGGTCGTGCTCGTCGAGCCCAGCAAGCAGACCCTGCTGCGCGCGCAGATGCCGCTCACCACCGGCCGGCGGGCCCTCGCCGGCTCGGTGAGCGCGCCGGGGTGCGACTACCGGCCCGCGGCCGACGCCGGCCCGGCGGGGATCCACCGGACCAGCTACGGCCCCGTCGACCCGGCCGCCGAGGAGGAGTTCGCCCGCTGCTACGACGACTCGCTCATCGTGTTCAGCCGGGGCTGGACCACCACGACGATCGCCGGCTCCGCGGACCCGTTCCGCAACGACCGCATCGGCGAGGCCGGCAACGCGAGGCTCGCCACCAGCCTGCTGACCACCAGGCCGCGGCTCGTCTGGGTCGACCTGCACCGGCACGAGTCGCCGCCGGAGCCGGTGCGGGACCCCGCCCCTCCCGTGCCGACGGCGACGCGGACCGCCAGCGCCGAGCCGAGCGCCACGCCGACCCGCGACCAGGACCTGCCCAGCTCCGGCCCCAGCCGGTCCAGGGGCGCGCCGCCCAGCCCGGACCCCGGCGCGACGCAGGCCGGCAGCCGCGGCGAACCCGCCAACCCGCTGTGGGAGGCCTTCCCGGCGTGGGTCTACGTGGTCGCCGTGCTGCTCGTCGTCGCGCTCCTGCTGTACGCCCTGGCCAGGGCGCGCCGGATGGGCGGGCCGGTGGTGGAGCCGCTGCCGGTGCTCGTGCGCGCCGGCGAGACGGTCACCGGCCGGGGCAGGCTGTACCAGCGGGCCCGGGCGCGCGACGAGTCGCTGCGGACGCTGCGGGCGGCCGCCGTGGCCCGGATGGCGCGGCTGCTGCGGCTGGAGCCCGGCACCGACCGCACGACGCTCGTGGCCGCGGTCGCCGCGTGGAGCGGCTGGCCCCCCGAGGTCGTCGACGACACGCTGTTCGGCCTGCCGCCCGCGGACGACGAGGCGCTGGTCGCCGCCGCCGTCCAGCTGGAGATGCTCACCGAGGCCGTGATCAACGAACAACCCCACGCAGAAGGAGCACGACGGTGACCGACACCGCTATCCCGCTGGCACAGCCGGCGCCAGAGCCGGCAGTGGGGCCGGTCGGGGACCCGCAGGAGGCCCGCGCCGCCCTCGGCCGGCTGCGCGCCGAGGTCGGCAAGGTCGTCGTCGGCCAGGACGCCGTCGTGTCCGGCATGGTGATCGCCCTGCTCGCCCGCGGGCACGTGCTGCTGGAGGGCGTGCCCGGCGTGGCGAAGACGCTGCTCGTGCGCACCATCGCCGCGGCGCTGGACCTGGACACCAAGCGGGTCCAGTTCACCCCCGACCTGATGCCCGGCGACGTCACCGGTTCGCTGATCTTCGACGCCCGCACCGCCGAGTTCGAGTTCCGGGAGGGGCCGGTCTTCACCAACCTGCTGCTCGCCGACGAGATCAACCGGACGCCGCCGAAGACCCAGGCGTCGCTGCTGGAGGTCATGGAGGAGCGGCAGGTGTCGGTGGAGGGCCGGGCCCGCCCGCTGCCGGACCCGTTCCTGGTCGCCGCGACGCAGAACCCGATCGAGTACGAGGGCACCTATCCGCTGCCGGAGGCGCAGCTCGACCGGTTCCTGCTGAAGCTGACCGTGCCGCTGCCGACCCGCGACGAGGAGCTCGGCGTGCTGCGCGCGCACCACCACGGCTTCGACCCGCGACGGCTGCGCGACGCCGGGGTGACCGCCGTCGCGACCGCGGCCGACCTCGCCGCCGGGCGCGCCGCGGTGCAGCGGGTCGCGGTCGCCGACGGGGTCCTCGCGTATGTGGTCGACCTCTGCCGCGCGACCCGCGTGTCGCCGTCGCTGGAGCTCGGCGCCTCGCCGCGCGGCGCGACGGCGCTGCTCGCCGCGGCGAAGGCGTGGGCGTGGCTGACCGGCCGCGACTACGTCACCCCCGACGACGTGAAGGCCCTCGCCCGGCCGACGCTGCGGCACCGGGTGCGGCTGCGGGCCGAGGCGGAGCTGGAGGGCGTCACCGCCGACGCGGTGCTCGACTCGGTCCTCGCGACCGTGCCGGCCCCACGATGAAACCGGTGTCCGCGTGACCATCTGTCTTCGCCCGGGGACGGCTTCATGATCACCTGGCGGCCGGCCGCGCTCGTCGCCGCCGGCACGCTCCTGCTCGCCCTGGCCGGCATCGCCGCCGGGGACGCGGTCGGCGGCGGCTGGCTGTGGCTCGGCGCCGCGGTCCTGCTCGCCGGCGTCGCCGCCGCGTGCGCCGTGGACTACTTCGCCGCCGTGCCGCCGCGCGCGCTGGCCCTGTCCCGGTCCGGGCACCAGTCGCTGTGGCTCGGCGACACCGGCAGCGTCGAGCTGACCATCCGCAACGGCGCCGACCGGCCGTTCGTGGGGCGCGTCCGCGACGCGTGGGTGCCGTCCGCCGGCGCGTTCCCCGCCGAGCAGGAGGTCCGGATCGAGCCGGGGCGGGCCGTGAAGCTGACGACGTCGCTGACCCCGACCCGCCGCGGCGACCGGCCCGCCGTCCGGGTGACCCTGCGCTCCCATGGGCCGTTGCGGCTCATGTACCGCCAGACGACGCGCCGGACCGCGGACTCCATGACCCCGTCGTGGCGGCTCCGCGTCTACCCGGCGTTCGCGTCCCGGCGGTTCCTGCCCGAGAAGGTCGCCAGGCTGCGGGTCCTGGACGGGTCGGTGGTGACCCGCGGGCGGGGCCAGGGCACCGAGTTCGACACCCTCCGCGAGTACGTCGTCGGCGACGACGTCCGCTCGATCGACTGGCGCGGCAGCGCCCGCCGCTCCGACGTGGTGGTCCGCACCTGGCGGCCCGAGCGCGACCGGCGGCTCGTCTGCGTCCTGGACACCGGCCGGACCTCGGCGGCCCGGATCGGCGACGAGCCCCGGCTCGACGCGGCGATGGACGCCGCGCTGCTGCTCGCCTCCGTCGCCGCCCGCGCCGACGACCGGGTCGACCTGCTCGCCGTCGACACCACGGTCCGCGCCTCGGTGACGAACGTCGACAAGAGCACGCTGCTGTGGCGCCTCGTCACCGCGATGGCCCCGCTCCAGCCGGCGCTCGTCGAGACCGACTTCGGCCTGGTCGCCGGCGAGGTGCTGCGGCGCGAGCGGAAGCGGGCCCTCGTGGTGCTCTTCACCGCGCTGGAGCCGGGCGCGCTCGGCGACGGTCTGCTGCCGGTCCTGCCGCAGCTGGCCGCGAAGCACCGGGTCGTCGTCGCCGCGGTGCACGACCCGGAGCTGAGTCGCATGGCCCAGGTCCGGCCCGGCGCGACCCCGGCCGACGTCTACGCGGCCGCCGCGGCGCAGCGCACCCTCGCCGAGCGGGAGCGGGTCAGCGCCGCGCTGCGCCGCCACGGTGTGGAGGTGGTCGACGCCCCGGCCGACGTGTTCGCGTCCCGAGTCACCGACCACTACCTCGCCCTGAAGACCAGCGGCCGGCTCTAGGCCACCGGGACCGCGGCCTCGCTCAGTTCCTCCGGGAGGTCCGTCGACACGCCACGCAGTTCCGCGGCCCGGCCGAGGATCACGACGTACGCCAGGAACCCCAGCCACACGACGGCGCCGATCGCGTCTTTGACCAGCATCGGCAGCGCGGACGGCGTCAGGAAGCCCTCCAGGACGCCGCTGACCAGCAGCACCACCACGAGCCCGAGCGCGACCAGCATCCCCTCCCGGGCCGCCGCCACCAGCGCCCGGCCGCGGGTCCGCAGCGGCCCGGGCACGATCCACGCCCACCCGATCCGCAGCCCCACCCCGGCGCCGACGAAGACGGCGGTCAGCTCCAGCAGACCGTGCGGCATGATCAGGCCGAAGAACACGTCACCGCGCCCGTACGTGATCATCACGCCGCCGGTCAGCCCGATGTTCAACGCGTTGTTGAACAGCACGATCAGCACCGGCAGGAGCAGCACGCCACCGGCGAGGCACTCCGCGGTCAGCACCGCGTTGTTGGTCCAGACGCGCAGCGTCGAGTTCTGCGCCTGGAACTCGCTGTAGTAGCCGACGAACTCGCTCTGAACCATCTTCGTGATCGTCGCGTCGTCCATGAACAGGTCGGCGACCTCGGGGTTGGCCACCACGTACGCCATGATCCCGAACGTGACCAGACTGAACACCGTCGCCACGGCCGACCACCACGGCCAGGCCCGGTAGACCGCCAGCGGGAACGTCTCCGTGAAGAACCGCCCCACGGTCCGCCACGAGAACGCCGGCGCCCCCGTGATCGCGTTGCGGGCGGCCAGCACGAGGCGGGACAGGTGGGCGACGAGCGCCGGGTCGGGCGACCGGCTGCGCACGGCGGACAGGTGCGTCGCCGCCCGCTGGTAGAGCGCGACCAGCTCGTCGGCCTCGGCGGCACTCACCCGCCGCCGGCGCGCCAGCTCGTCCAGCCGCCGCCACTCGGCGGAGTGCTCGGCGACGTATGCGTCCAGGTCCACGACGGCAGCGTAGACGGCGCCGGCACCCCCGGTGGCCCGGTCCTTCGGGTGCGCGCGATGGTGCGGCCGTGTAGGACACTGTTGCGCATGCGCATCGCCACGGCCCCCGAAAGTCCAGGAGACCGCCTGGTCAGCGGCGAGGCCGTCGAGCTGGACGTGCGGGTCGCCAGGATCGGCTCACGGGCCGTCGCGCTCATCATCGACGCCTTCGGCCAGGCCGTCCTGTTCATGCTCCTGTTCGTGGCGGCCTCGTTCCTGCGCCTCGTGACCGACGCCGCCGGCCTCTTCGACGACGGCCTCGGCCAGGCCATCTTCACCGTCATCCTGGTCGTCACGGCCCTGGGCTACCCGGCCTTCTTCGAGACCCTCCTGCGCGGCCGCACTCCCGGCAAGGCCGCCATGGGCCTGCGCGTGGTCCGCGACGACGGCGGCCCGGTCCGCTTCCGCCACGCCTTCACCCGGGCGCTGCTCGGCCTGGCCCTGGAGTGGCCCGGCCTCCTCCTGCCGGTCGTCACCTGGGTCGCCAGCCTCGGCACCATGCTCATCGGCCGCAGCGGCAAGCGCCTCGGCGACTGGGCCGCCGGCACGATCGTCATCCACGAGCGCACCCCGGCGAGCTGGGGCTGGGTCCCCGCCATGCCGCCGCCGCTGCGCTCATGGGCGAGCCGCCTGGACCTCACCGGCCTCGACGACAGCCTGGCCCTGGCGGTCCGCCACTTCCTGGCCCGCAACCGCGAGATCACCGAGCCCTCCCGCACCGCCCTCGGCCGTGCCCTGGCCCGCGAGGTCGCGCTCTGCACGACCCCGCCCCCGCCCCGCGAGGCCCCGGGCTGGGCGTACCTGGCCGCCGTCATCGCCGAACGCAACCGCCGCGCCACCGCCCAGCTCGTCAAGGCCCGCGCCGCCTCGTCCAGCGTCTGGCCGGACCTCCACGCCGCCGCCGGCCCCCACCTGGTCGGCCCGTTCGAGCCGGCCCCACTCCCCCCACCCCCGACCGCCCTCCGCCCCGCCGTCCCCCGCTGACCCGACCATCAAGACCGACGGCGCCAAGCAGGCCGCCCAGAAGGTCGTCGACTGGGTCAACGCCGGCTACGTCCCGGCATCGGCCAACAGCGACCCCCACCGTCGGCGGCAATCCCCCGCACCACCCACCGCCCCCTTCGATCGACGATGCCCCGCCAAGGCACCCGCCGGCCGCACAGCCGCTGCGGACACCGCCCACCACACCACACCGCTGCGGCTCCTATCTAGCGGACACCGCCCACCGCGCCGCCACAGGACTCCCCACTGCTGTGGACGCCGCGTCCGCACCCCACCGCCGCGGACTCCCACATTCCGCACTCCACTCTCCGCGCTCCGGGTCTACTTCGACCTCTCTCCGCCCCACCGCATGGGACTCCCGGACTTCCACTGTGTTCGCTTCCGGCCTCCGCAGCCCCGCGCCCACGCGTCCGCTCGCCCGTCCCCCACGCTCGCCGCGCTCTTCCTAGGCAGTGTCTTCAAGGAGGCGCGGGTCGGGCATGATCTGACCCGCGGTCCGTCGATATGCACTCACGGATGGCGAGTGGGAAGCATTGTCGCGGTTCCTGCCTTCGCCGGTCACCGGCGGCATCGTGCGGGTGCATCAGCACGCCGCCGGCGGCGGCAAAGGGGGCGGGCAGAACCCGGCGAATCAGACACCCGTGGGGGCCCGCAACCGGCTCACGCCGTCGGACGATTCCGTGGCGGACTGACCACGAAGATTCACCTTGCCTGCGACGGTGCGGGCCGTGTCCTGGCGTTCGTCCTCACCGCCGGCAACGTCAACGACTGCACCCGGTTCACCGCTGTCATGGACTCGATCAAGGTCGACCGGCGCGGCCGGGCCGGCCCCGGACCCGCCCGGACCACGCCATCGCCGACCAGGGCTACAGCACCAACGCAATCCGGGCTTCCTGCGTTCCCTCGGCATCGGGCACACCATCCCTGAACGCGCCGACCAGCAGGCCAACCGCCGCCGCAGAGGCAGCCGCGGCGGTCGGCCGCCAGCCTTCGATCGTGACCGGCACAAACACCGCAACGTCATCGAACGCTGCACTGCCTAGCCCGTCCCCCACGCTCGCCGCGCTCTTCCTAGCCCGCCCCCTTCGTTTTTCGCGCTCTTCCTCGCAGGCCTCTCACAGCCACTCCTCTCCACACAGACATTGATCAATGCCCCGGAATGCGGCAATTGCTCCATAGACGTTGCGCTATCTGCATACGAAATGATCAATGTCTGTGCGGATGGAGGGCGCCGGGTGCCGTGCGGTGCGGGACTCGAAACCGAATACGAACGGCCCCGGCTGGAGCCTCGCTGGTGGGCGGGTCCGGGCCGGGGCCGGTGAGGTGGAGCGAGTGCCTAGACCAGCTTGACGGCCTCGGCGTAGTGGCAGGCGCTGCGGTGGCCCTGGCCCCGGTCGGTGAGGGCCGGGACCTCGTCGGTGCAGAGCTTGCGTTCGGTGTCGGTGAGCTCGGTGGCGAACTTCGGGCACCGGGTGCGGAAGCGGCAGCCGCTCGGCGGGTTGACCGGGCTCGGCACGTCGCCGGTGAGGAGGATGCGCTTGCGGACGCGTTCCTTGCGCGGGTCGGGCAGCGGGATCGCCGAGATCAGCGCCTGGGTGTAGGGGTGCGACGCCCTCGTGAACAGCTCCTCGACCGTCGCCGTCTCCACGATCCGGCCGAGGTACATCACCGCGACGCGGTGGGCGATGTGCCTGACCACGGACAGGTCGTGGGAGACGAAGAGGTAGGACAGGCCCAGCTCGCTCTGCAGGTCCTCGAGCAGGTTGATGACGCCCGCCTGGATGGAGACGTCCAGCGCGGACACGGGCTCGTCCAGGACCAGGACCTTCGGGCGCAGCGCCAGGGCCCGGGCGATCCCGATGCGCTGGCGCTGGCCGCCGGAGAACTCGTGCGGGTAGCGGTTGCCGTGCTCGGCGTTGAGGCCGACCGTCGACATCAGCTCGCGGACCTTCGCCGGGCCGCCGTCGGAGAAGAGGCCGTGGATGCGCAGCGGCTCGGCGATGATCTCGAAGACGGTCATGCGCGGGTCGAGCGACGCGAACGGGTCCTGGAACACGATCTGCAGGTCGCGGCGCAGCGGGCGCATCTGCGAGCGGGACAGCCCGGTGAGCTCCTTGCCCGCGTAGTGGATCTCGCCGCTGGTGGGGCGGATCAGGTTGAGCAGCAGGCGGGCCGTGGTCGACTTGCCGCAGCCGGACTCGCCGACCAGGCCCAGGGTCTCGGTGCCACCGATCTCGAAGGAGACGTCGCAGACGGCGTGCACCTCGCCGACCCGCCGGCGCAGGATGCCGCGGGAGCGGACCGGGAAGTGCTTGACCAGGTTCTTGGCGGAGATGACCGTGCCGGTGACGGCGGGTTTCGTGGTGTCGATGGTCATGAGGCGTCCTCGGGCGTGTCGGCGGCCAGGTCCGTGTCGGCCACCGCGACCTCTTCGGTGTCGACGTCGACGGAGGTCACCGCGAAGACGTCGGTGGCCTGGGTGTCGACGAGCTGGGTGCTGAAGTGGCAGGCCGCGGTGTGCTGGCCGTCGAGGTCGACCGGGAGGAGGTCGGGCTCGACCTCCTCGCAGATGTCCTGGGCCATCGGGCAGCGGGGCCGGAAGGGGCAGCCGGGCGGCAGGTTGAGCAGCGACGGCGGCGTCCCGACGATCGGCGTGAGCCGGGCGTCGCGGCCCTCGTCGACGCGGGGCAGGCTGCCCAGCAGGCCGAGGGCGTAGGGCATCCGCGGGCGGTAGAAGATGTCGTCGACGGTGCCCGACTCGACCAGCTTGCCGGCGTACATGACGCACACCCGGTCGGCGTGACCGGCGATGACGCCGAGGTCGTGGGTGATCAGCACGAGCGCGGCGCCGATCTCCGTGCGGGCCGCCTCGAGGGCCTCCAGGACCTGCGCCTGGACGGTGACGTCGAGCGCGGTGGTCGGCTCGTCGGCGATCATGACCTCGGGGTTGTTCGCCATCGCGATGGCGATGACGACCCGCTGGCGCATGCCGCCCGACATCTCGTGCGGGTAGTTGTTGACCCGCTGCTCCGGGTACGGGATGCCGACGACCTTCAGCAGCTCGACCGCCCGGTCCCAGGCCGACCGCTTGCTGACGTCGTGGTGCACGAGCACGGCCTCGGCGATCTGCTTGCCGATGGTGTAGACCGGGTTGAGCGAGGTCAGCGGGTCCTGGAAGATCATTGCCAGGTTCTTGCCGCGGATCTTGCTCATCTCGCGGTCGTTCTTGCCCAGCAGCTCCTCACCGCGGAAGCGGGCCGAGCCGGTGATCTTCGCGGAGCCGGGCAGCAGGCCCATGAGCGCGAGCGACGTGACCGACTTGCCGGAGCCCGACTCGCCGACGATGCCGAGCGTCTCGCCGCGCCGCAAGGTGTACGACACCCCACGGACCGCCTTGACGAGGCCGTCCTCGGTGGGGAACGAGACGCTGAGGTTGTCGACCTCCAGGACGGTGTCCGTCGCGGTTGGGCGGGTGTTCAGTTCGATGGAGGTCATCGGCGCACCAGTGTCTGTCGGGGGTCGAACGCGTCGCGCAGGCCGTCACCGATGAAGTTGACCGTCAGCGCGATGAGGATGATGAACAGGCCGGGGAAGTAGAACAGCCACGGCTGGTCCTGCACGGAGAGCTTGGCGTCGTTGATGAGCAGGCCCAGCGAGGTGTCGGGCCGCTGCACGCCGAAGCCGATGAAGGACAGCGCGGTCTCGGCGAGGATGGTGGTCGCGATCGTGACGGTCGCGGCGACGATGATCGAGCCGAGTGCGTTGGGCAGCAGGTGCCGCACGATGATGCGCAGGTCGCTGGCGCCCATCGCCTTGGCCGCCTCGACGAACTCCTGCTCGCGCAGCGACAGCACGACGCCGCGGACGACCCGGGAGATGCCGGCCCAGGCCAGGAACGACAGCACGAGGGCGAGGCCCCACCAGCTGGCGCCGCCCTGGAGGTTGACCGACAGGGTCACCGCGATCGCGATGCTGGGCAGCGTGAGCACCACGTCGGCGATGCGCATCAGCACGCCGTCGGCCCAGCTGCGGTAGAAGGCCGCGACGGCGCCCCACAGCGCGCCGAAGGTGGTGGCGATCAGCGCGACCAGCAGCGAGATCTTCAGCGACTGCTGGGTGCCGCGCATGCTCTGGCCGAGCAGGTCGTGGCCGGCCTGGTCGGTGCCGAGCGGATACTCCGCCGACGGCGGGGAGAAGCTGGGGCCGTCGATGTAGGCGTAGTCGTATTTCCACAGCAGCGGGCCGACGAACGCGAACAGGACGATGAGCAGGAACAGCACGAGGCTGCCGACGGCGAGCCGGTGCCGCAGGAAGCGGCGGAGCACCAGCTCCATCTGGCTGCGCTGGCGGGTGGTGAGGACAGGGGTGGCCTCGGGAGCCTTGGTGACCAGTGAGCTACTCATAACGGATCCTCGGGTCCAGCACCGCGTAGAGAAGGTCGGCGACGATGTTGAAGACGATCACCACGATGCCGGAGACCAGTAGCCAGGCCAGCAACGAGTTGACGTCCCGCCGGGTAACGGATTCCAGCAGGTAGACACCCATGCCGGACCAGTTGAAGACGGTCTCGGTGATCACCGCGCCGCCGAAGATCCCGCCGATGTCGACGGCCGTGATGGTGGCCAGGGGGATCAGCGCGGTGCGCAGGGCGTGGCGGACCATGACCTGGCGGCTGCGCAGCCCCTTGGACCGGGCCAGCCGCACGTAGTCACTGTTGAGGACCTCCAGCATCGCGCTGCGCTGATATCGGCTCCAGGCCGCATAGGTGATCAGCGTCAGCGAGATGGTGGGCAACACCATGTGCCCCGCGATATCGGTGATCTTGCCCCACGTATCGAAGGTGTCGTGGTTGTAGTCCTGGTCGCCGAGCGTGTAGAAGACCTGCGATCCGGTGCTCTGGTTGTACGCGACGCCCGCCTCCTTGAGCAGCAGCGCGAGCCAGAACGACGGGATCGACAGGGCGAGGAAACCCATGAAGGTGAACCCGTAGTCGACCTTGCTGTACTGCTTGACGGCGCTCAGGACGCCGGATATCACGGCCAGGATGACGGCCAGCAGCATGGCCACGAAGACCAGCCGCAGCGTGACCCACAACCGATCGCCGATCTGATCGCCGATGTTGAGCGTCTTCTCGGTGGACTGGCCGAAGTCGCCGTGCAGGACGAGGTTGCCAAGCCAGCTGACATACCGTTCGGCGAGTGGCTTGTCGAGGCCGAGCCGGTGGGCCTCCAGCTGTCTGGTCTCGAGCGGGACCGGTGGGTTCCGCGCTTCCATGTCGTCAATGGGGTTGCCCGACAGTGAGGCGATGACGAACACGAATATCGAGGCGGCGATGAGCACCGGAATTCCGATCAGGAGCCGGCGCACCGCATAGGCGATCATGAGTTTCCTCCGCTTATTGGCAGGTGCGGGAGGACCCCGGACGCACGCGGCGTCCGGGGTCCCCGTCGATCCGGTGCGTCAGGCCGCTTTCTGGCCCCACTCCTGGATGTTGTACGTCGGGCTCCACTGCGTCGCGTTGTCCCGGATGTTGACGTAGTCCGAGTAGGTGAACGTCAGCGTGGGCTTCTGCGCGATCGGGAGGACATAGGCCTCCTTCGACAGGATCTCGTCGCCCTGGTTGATCAGCTCGGCGGCCTTCTTCGGGTCGAGCGAGCGGGCACCCTCGTTGGTCAGCTTGTCGACCTCGGCGTTGGAGTAGCTGCCGTAGTTGCCGCCGTTGCCGGTGACCCAGTTCTGCTCGGCCGCGCCCTGGTACAGCGGGCTGCCGACCCAGGCGAAGATGATCATGTCGTAGTCGGCGCTGGAGAGGGTCTTGCCCAGCGTCTCGGTGACCTCGATCTTGATGTCCAGGCCGATGTTCTTCAGGGCCGCCTGGACCAGCTCACCGGTCGTGGCGCGCAGCTGGTTGCCCTTGGTGTGGCGGAAGCGCAGCGGCGGCACGGCCTCGCCGGACTTCGTGATGAGCTTGCCGCCCTCGATCTTGTAGCCGGCGTCGGTCAGGATCTTCTTGGCCTTCTCGACGTCACCGGAGCCCTGACCCGTGGGGGTCACGACGTCCTTGTAGTTCGGGTCGCCGGGGAAGAAGTTGTGGCTGCCGAGCGGCTTCGCGGCCTTGTCGAACACACCGTAGGTCTTGTCGATGACCGACTTGACGTTGATCGCGGTGAAGATCGCCTGGCGCAGCGCGAGGTCGGACAGGTACTTGTTCTTCAGGTTCAGGTCCAGGTGCTCCCACTGGTACCCGTGGCCGATGCGGTAGATGACACCGGGCGTCTCGGCCGCGCCGTTCACCAGAGCCGCGTTCGGCTGCGGCGACATGCCGGTGATCTCCTTGTTCTTCAGGGCCGGGATGACGCTGCCCTGGTCGATCACGAACTTGAAGACGACCTTGTCCAGGGACGGCTTGACCTTGCCGTACCACTTGTCGTTCTTCTTGAGCACCAGCGACTGGTCCTTGTTGAACGTGTCGATGACCAGCGGGCCGCCGGACCAGGTCGGCACGGTCTCGCTGAACCAGTTGGCGGCGCTGTTGACGCCCTCGGGCTTGTTCAGGTCGAAGCCCTGCTTGGTCGCGAGGTGGGCCGGGTAGAGGCCGTCGGTGGAGTAGAGGCCCTTCCAGTCGGCGTAGGTCTTGCCGTCGTCGAAGGTCACCGTCACGGTCTTGCCGTTGTCGGAGCCGACGATGCTCTTGATCAGGTCATAGCCGGAGGTGCTGGCGGGCGTGCACTCCGAGCAGTGCTCCTTCTTCCCGGAGTTCTGCTTCCAGCCGAAGATGAAGTCGTCGGCGCTGATCGCGGTGCCGTCGTTCCAGACCGCGTCGGCCTTGATCTTGTAGACCACGGTCTGCGGGTTCTGGTTGGTGAGCTCGGCCGAGGTCATGAGGTCGGCGTTGAGGGTGAGCTGGCCGCTCGGGTCGGACTTGTAGACCTGCGGGATGACACCCGACAGCGCCTGCGAGGCGACGAGCGTGTTGCCCTCTTCAGTGGTGATGTTCCAGCTGGTGAAGCTCTGCTCGAGGCCGAAGATGTATTCACCGCCCGGCTTGGTGTTGCCGCTGTTGCAGGTGTTCGGGCTCTTCTCGCAGTCGGCGAAGCCGGCGTTGGACGTCGGCGTCTCCTTCTTGGTGTCACTCCCGCCACCGCAGGCGGTCAACGTGAGCAGCGAAGCCGCCGCGACCGCGACGAGGCTGGTGAGCCCCTTCGATCTCGTGCGCATGGTCTCCTCCAGTCAGGAACGACAGCCCTGGCCACGATGAGTCCGCGGTCGCGGGCACGACCGTGGGCCAACCAGGCTGCGTTGTGGTGCCTAAAGGAAACGACGCGATGGGCAACCTGCATAGAGGATGTAGAGATTCGTAACTGTCCCGTTATGCGGACTGTTGGCCGACCATTTGCCCAACGAAATGGACGTTCTGAAGTGCGGTTGTTACAGATGGTGAAAGTAGATCTTGCTGACTTGCGCCCGAAATATCCGAGAAACATGCCTTCGAATCAGTCGAAACTACGCGAAGAGCGCCCGACCCCAGAAGTCGTCGGCGGCACGGATGCCGGGAGGGCAGGCGAACAAACCACTTGACACATGGCGGATGTACTCGTTGAGCGCGTCCTGCCGGGCGAGCCGGGTCTGCATCGGCACGAACTGCCGGCGCGGATCCCGCTGGTAGGCGATGAAGAACAGCCCTGCGTCGAGGCGGCCGAGCCCGTCCGATCCATCGACGAAGTTGTACCCGCGCCGCAGCAGCCGCGCGCCCTCGTTGGCGTCGGGGTGCGCGAGCCGCACGTGCGCGTCCGCGGCGATGGCCGGCCCGCCGTCCGCGCCCTTCGCGTCGAACTTCGGCAGGTCGAACTCGGCCTTGCCGCCCAGCGGCGCGCCCTCGCCCTTGTCCCGGCCGATGATCGCCTCCTGCTCGCCGAGCGACGTGCGGTCCCACGTCTCGATGAGCATCCGGATCTTGCGGGTGACGACGTAGGAGCCGCCGGTCATCCACTCCGCGCCGTCGCCCGGCTGCACCCACAGCTGCTCCTTGAGCAGCTGGGTGTCCTCGGCCTTCAGGTTGGCGGTGCCGTCCTTGAACCCGAACAGGTTGCGCGCGGTGACCTGGCCGCGGGAGGTCGACGAGGTGCGGCCGAAGCCCAGCTGCGTCCAGCGGACGCTGACCACCCCGAAGCCGATGCGGGCGAGGTTGCGCACGGCGTGCACCGCCACCTGCGGGTCGTGCGCGCACGCCTGGATGCAGATGTCGCCGCCGGAGATCTCCGGCTTGAGCGTGTCCTTGGCGAAGCGCGGCAGGTCGGCGAGGGCCGCCGGCCGCTTGTCGGCGATGCCGAAACGGTCCTTGCCGTCGGCGGTGCGGAACAGCGTCGGCCCGAAGCCGATCGTGATCGTCAGGCCCGACGGCGGCAGGCCGATCGCCTCGCCCGTGTCGTCCGGGGCGGCCTCCGGGGCGCCGGCGACCGCGCCGATGCTGCCGGCGTCGCGGCCCGCGGTCATCCGCGCCGCCGCCATCGTCCACTTCTCCAGCAGCTCGACGAGGTCCGCCTTCTTGTCGGTGATGACGTCGAAGGCGACGAAGTGCAGGCGGTCCTGGGCCGGCGTGACGATGCCGGCCTGGTGCTCGCCGTAGAACGGGATCGCCGCACCCGCGTCGGAGGCCTGGGCCGGGTGGGTGGCGCCGTCGATCAGCGTCACCCCCGCCACGCCCCCTGCCGCGGCGCCCACGACGCCCGCACCGGTGAGCCCGAGCATCTTGCGGCGATCCATCGCTCTTCCTTTCGCGTTGGCTGCGTCGGTACGGCCTGCCGCCGCGCTACTTGGCGGCGACCAGCGGGGCGACCTTGCTGATCGGCTCGGCGAGGGCGTTGATCGCGTCGCCGAGCTGCTTGAGCTCGGTCTCGGACAGCTCGTTGTGCAGCTTCCAGCCGTCGCCCTTGCGGTGCTTGTCGAGCTCGGCCTGCGCCGCGGCGAACTTGTCCTCGAGCGTCTTGGCGAGGGCGGCGTCCTTCTCCTCGATCATCGGGCGGAGCGCGGCGATCGCGGCGCGCGAGCCTTCGAGGTTGGCGGCGAAGTCCCACAGGTCCGTGTGCGAGAAGATGTCCTCCTCGCCGGTGATCTTGCCGGTGGCGACCTCGTCGAGCAGCTCCTTGGCACCGTTGGCCAGGTTCAGCGGCGACAGCTGCACGCTGTTGGCCTTCTCCACGATCGTCTTGACGTCGGCGAGCAGCTTGTCGGCGGTCGGGCCGGACTTGCTGACGTCCTTGGTGACCCAGAGGTCCTTCTCGATCTTGTGGAAGCCGGTCCACTCCTGGCCGGCCTCCAGGTCCGCCTCGCGGGCGTCGATCGCCGGGTCGAGGTCGCCGAAGCTCTCCGCCACGGGCTCGATGCGCTCCCAGTACGTGCGGGCGATCGGGAAGAGCGCCTTGGCCTTCTCCATGTCGCCGGCCTTGACCGCGTCGACGAACTCGGTGGTCTTGTCGATCAGCGCGCCGGTCTGGCTCTTCACGTAGCGCTGGTAGTCCTGCGTCGCCTGGGCGAGCTTCGCGTCGTCGGTGAGCGGCTTGGCGTCGCCGGTGGCCTTGAAGCCGCCACGGATGCCCTTGCCGGCCATGCCGGGCTTGCAGGCCGTCTCGTACGTGCCGGCGGGCAGCTCGACGATGAGCTCGCGGCTCAGCCCGGGCGCCACGTTCTCGACCTCGCCCATGATCCGGTCGCCGGCGGCGAAGACGTAGAACTCGGTGACCTTGGCGCCCTTGTTGCTGACCGTGAACGTCACCGGCCCGGACGTGACCTCGGTCTTGGAGACCTTGCACTCGGTGTCGGTCGCGGTGACGGCGATCTTGCCGTTGCCGGCCTCGCCACCGGCCTTGGCGCCGTCCTTGCTGTCGCCGCAACCGGCGAGGCTCAGCGCCGCGGCAGCGCCCGCGCTCACCGCGATCAGGGCTGATTTACGCATGGTTCTCCTACGGAAGTGAGGGTGCGGGCGTTCAGACGGCGGTGGAGACCGGCGCCGGCGCCGGCTTCGGGGTCTTCTTCAGCAGCGGCAGCAGGAACAGGAAGAGGACCGGGATGCCATAGGCGAGCCAGGCGACCGTCTCCAGCACCGTCGGCTGCGGCGTGATGTTGAACATGCCGCGGAGCAGCTCGGCGTACCAGGCGTCGGGCGGCAGCGCGCCGGTCACGTCGTACGCGTGCGTGTTGATCCCCGGCAGGACACCGCTCTCCTGCAGGTCGTGCACCCCGTACTTGAAGATCCCGGCGGCGACGAGGACGAGCAGCGCGCCGGTCCAGGTGAAGAAGCGGGTCAGGTTGATGCGGACGGCGCTGACGTACAGCAGCCAGCCGAGCACGACCGAGGTGAGCAGGCCGAGGCTGATGCCGATCAGCGGCTCGGCGGAGTCCTGCGTGCCCTGGGCTGCGGCGTAGAACAGGATCGAGGTCTCCAGGCCCTCACGGACCACGGCGAGGAAGGCCATGCCGGCGATCGCCCACGCGCCGACCTGGATCGCCTCCTCGAGCCGCCCGCGCAGCTCGGCGGCCATCCGGCGGGCCATCCGGCGCATCCAGAAGATCATCCAGGTCACGAAGACCACGGCGGCGAACGACGCGCACGCCTCGAACAGCTCCTGCTGCTCGAAGCTCAGGGTCGCCGCGCCCGCCTCGAGGAGGGCGGCGAAGCCGATGGAGAGCAGCGCGGCGGCGGCCACCCCGGCCCACACGAACTTCAGCAGGGGCTTGCGCTCGCTCTTGACCAGGAAGGCGACGAGAATGGAGACCACCAGGGTGATCTCAAGCCCTTCACGCAGGCCGATCAGGTAGATGGCGGTCATTCGGGGCTCCGCAGGTTAGCCGAACCTTACTTAGGTCAGCGTTACCTTACCGGCGGGGCCCCGGTTCTACAAGTTGTAGAAGCGCGAGGGCCCGGCCGTGTGAACGGCCGGGCCCTCTGGTGTCTCGCCGGCGCCTTGGCGCCTGCTTCGTGGTGCTGGCGGCTCAGTAGCGGTAGTGCTCGGGCTTGTAGGGGCCCTCGACCGGGATACCGAGGTACTCGGCCTGCTTCTTGGACAGCTCGGTGAGCTTGACGCCGAGGGCGTCCAGGTGCAGCCGGGCGACCTTCTCGTCGAGGTGCTTGGGCAGCGTGTAGACGCCGACCGGGTAGTCCTCGAGCTTGGTGAACAGCTCGATCTGCGCGATGACCTGGTTGGTGAAGCTGTTGGACATCACGAAGCTCGGGTGGCCGGTCGCGTTGCCCAGGTTGAGCAGGCGGCCCTCCGACAGCACGATGATCGAGTGGCCGTCGTCGAACTTCCACTCGTCGACCTGCGGCTTGATGTTGATCCGCTTGACGTCGGAGCGCTTGGTCAGGCCGGCCATGTCGATCTCGTTGTCGAAGTGGCCGATGTTGCCGACGATCGCCTGGTGCTTCATCTGCGCCATGTGGTCGGCGGTCAGCACGTCGAGGCAGCCGGTCGCGGTGATGAAGATGTCCGCGGTGGAGACGACGTCCTCGATGGTGGCGACCTGGTAGCCGTCCATGGCGGCCTGCAGCGCGCAGATCGGGTCGACCTCGGTGACGATGACGCGGGCGCCCTGGCCGCGCAGCGACTCCGCGCAGCCCTTGCCGACGTCGCCGTAGCCGAACACGACCGCGACCTTGCCGCCGATCAGCACGTCGGTGGCCCGGTTGATGCCGTCGATGAGCGAGTGGCGGCAGCCGTACTTGTTGTCGAACTTCGACTTGGTGACCGAGTCGTTGACGTTGATCGCCGGGAAGAGCAGCTTGCCCTGCTGGTGCATCTCGTAGAGCCGGTGCACGCCGGTGGTGGTCTCCTCGGTCACGCCCTTGATGCCGGCGGCGACCTTGGACCAGCGGCCCTTGTCCTCGCTCAGCGAGGTGTGCAGCAGCTGGAGGATGACCGCGTACTCCTCCGAGTCGGCGGTGTCGACCGCCGGGACCGCGCCGATGCCCTCGAACTCGGCACCCTTGTGCACGAGCAGCGTGGCGTCACCGCCGTCGTCGAGGATCATGTTGGGCGCCTCGCCGTCCGGCCACAGCAGGACCTGCTCGGTGCACCACCAGTACTCCTCCAGGGTCTCGCCCTTCCAGGCGTAGACCGGGATGCCGGACGGGTTCTCCGGCGTGCCCTCCGGGCCGACCGCGATCGCGGCGGCGGCGTGGTCCTGCGTCGAGAAGATGTTGCAGCTGGCCCAGCGCACCTGCGCGCCGAGCGCGGCGAGGGTCTCGATCAGCACCGCGGTCTGGATCGTCATGTGCAGCGAACCGGTGATCCGCGCGCCCCGCAGCGGCTGCGACGCGGCGAACTCACGGCGGATCGCCATCAGGCCGGGCATCTCGTGCTCGGCGAGCTGGATCTCCTTGCGCCCGAAGGCCGCGAGGGAGAGGTCGGCAACCTTGAAGTCACCCTCGGCCACGGTCTTCGGGCGGTCGCCCTGGGCGATCCGCGGCGGCAGCGTGCTGGTCATGCAGTCTCCTGGTCTGTGGGCCGGATCTGGATCTGGGCCCGAGTGCGAGCCGCGCTGATCGACCAGTCGCGGCCAGGCCCAAAGCGGCGCGACTCTTACGGTACGCGGCATGGCACTAGTGATGACCACCGGCCTTTGGACAGCGCACGGGGCGGTGAGATCACTCTCACCGCCCCGTGCTTCCCCCCGGTTTGGCTCTCCCGCGTGAGGCTCAGACTCAACGTCGAACCCTGCGTAGTCAGAACACTACCCTGCGCAGTCGTAATGTCAAGGCAAATACGGACAAGATGCCGCGTTTTGGGTTGCGGCCTTTACGGGGTGGCGGCCTGGAAGACGTCGCCCTCGCCGCTGATCGCCAGCTCCCCCCGGGACGCGGGGGCGAAGGCCGCCTGCCCGGCTTCGAGGGTGACCGGCACCACGCCGTCGTCGACCCGGACGCCACCGCGCACGCAGAGCACGATCCGCGGGCCGCCACCGGGCAGCCGGACCGCCGGGGTCCCACCGTCCAGGACCGCCCGGTGCAGGGTGAAGTCGCCGACCGGCACCGGCCAGGTCACGAGACCCGGCCCGACCTGCGTGGGACGCGTGACGGGATCGTCGAGCACCTCGAAGCGCAGCACCCGCAGCAGCTCCTCGACGTCGACGTGCTTCGGGGTCAGGCCGCCCCGCAGCACGTTGTCGGAGGCGGCCATGATCTCCACGCCGACGCCCCGCAGGTAGGCGTGCAGGTTGCCCGCGGGCATCCAGACCGCCTCGCCGGGGTGCAGCCGGACCCGGTTGAGCAGCATCGCGACGATGACGCCGGCGTCCCCCGGGTACTGCTCGGCGAGCTCCACGGCCAGGGTGTAGGGCCCGCCGCGGCCGGCGCACGCCGCCACGACCTCGTCCACCAGCGCCGCGTCGGGCTTGGCCAGCAGGCCGCGCACCGCGTCGTGCAGGGCGGCGGCCTTGTCGTGCTGGCGCAGCGCGCCGACGGTCTCCTCCAGCCCCGCGACACCGAGCGCGGCCAGGTCGGCGGCCGTGACCGCCGGGTCCCGGAAGCCGCACAGCGCGTCGAACTCGGTGAGCGCGACCAGCATCTCCGGCTTGTGCCACGCGTCCACGTAGGACGGGTGGCCCGCCGCGTGCGCCTCCCGGGCCTGGGCGAGCGTCGGGTGCGCCTGCAGCGACAGCGGCTGGGCCGCCGCGAGGATCTTCAGCAGGAAGGGCAGCCGGGCCCCGAAGCGCTCGACCCCGGCCGCGCCGAGCAGGCCGGCCGGGTCCGCGGCGATCGCGTCGGTGAGGGTCGTGCCGCTCACCGCGAGGCGGGACGGGCTCGCGGGGTGCGCGCCCATCCACAGCTCCGCCTCCGGCTCTGCCGTCGGCGCGGGGCGCCCCTGCAGCGTGGCGATCGCGGTCTGCGACCCCCACGCGTACTTGCGGATCGGACTGTCGAGCAGCTCCACGCTAGTGCGCCTCCGCGGTGTCCGGCAGGTCCGTCTTCGCGGGCTTACCTGCCTGGTAGATGTCGGGCTCCAGGTAGATCATCCGGGCGATCGGGACCGCCGCCCGGATCCGGGCCTCGGCCGCGTCGATGCCACGGGCGACCTCGCCCGCGGTCTCGTCGTGCCGGACCGCGATCTTCGCCGCGACCAGCAGCTCGTCGGGGCCCAGGTGGACGGTGCGCATGTGGATCAGCGACTCGACCTCGGGACCGGCGACGATCGCCGCCTTGATCTGCGCGATCTGCTCCGGGGTCGCGGCCTCGCCGACGAGCAGGCCCTTCATCTCCACGGCGAGAATCGCGGCGACCACGATCAGCAGGACGCCGATGGCGGCCGTGCCGATGCCGTCCCAGATGCCGTCACCGGTGATCAGCGTCAGCCCGACGCCGAACAGCGCGAGGACCAGGCCGACGAGGGCGGCGAGGTCCTCGAGCAGGATGACCGGCAGCTCCGGCTGCTTCGCCCGGCGGATGAACTGCCACCAGGTGGCGTCGCCCTTGATCTTCTGGGTCTCCTGGATGGCGGTGCGGAAGGACAGGCTCTCCATGACGATCGCGGCGACCAGCACGGCGACCGGGACCCACTGCCACTTGTCGATCGGCTCCGGGTGGCCGATCTTGTGCCAGGCCTCGTACAGCGCGAAGATGCCGCCGACGAAGAACAGCACGACCGCGACGACGAACGCGTAGACATAGCGCTCGCGGCCGTAGCCGAACGGGTGCTCGGCGTCGGCCCGCCGCTTGGACTGCCGGCCACCGAAGAGCAGCAGCCCCTGGTTGCCGGAGTCGGCGACGGAGTGGATCGACTCGGCGAGCATCGACGACGAGCCGGTGAGCAGGAACGCCACGAACTTGGTGACAGCGATGCCGAGGTTCGCGAACAGGGCCGCGACAACGGCCTTCGTCCCACCCTCTGTGCTCATGGACTGACCAGCTCCTTCATCTCCGAGACCGCGGGCACGGCCATCGGGTCGAAGCCGTGCGCGAGTCCAAGATAGATCGAAGCGAAGTCGGGCACCGCGACGAGAGACGCAAGTCGCTCCAGGGCCGAGCCGCCCTCGGCGGTGATCAGGCTCACCCGCACGCCGCGGCGCTCCGCGAGCTGCTGGACCGCGTCGGCGCGCTTCTCCTCGACGGCCGAGGGCTCGCCGTCGGCCTCCTCCTCGTCCGCCGAGAGGCCGCCGTCGCGCAGCAGCACCAGCCGCAGCCGGGTCACCGACTCGTCCTCGTCGGACGGGTCGGCGAAGATGTCGCGGCCCGCCTCGGCCAGCCCGCCGTAGACGCCGTCGAGCAGGCCGACCCTGCCGCGGCCCGCCTCGCCGAGGGCGCCGGCGACTGCCGGGTAGCGGGCGTTGGCGGCGAGCGTGTCGCCGAAGCGCCGGGCCGCGACGTTCGCCAGCGGCGAGGAGCCCCACACGATCGGCACGGACCGGGCCAGGTCGAGCGCGAGGCTCTTGCCCGGGTTGACGAACAACTCGAGGGTCATCCGGCACCGGTCGGCGTCGGCGTCGAGCCGGGCGGCGGTCTCCGCGAAGTCCGCCTCGTTGACCTTGACCAGGCCGAGCTGCCGGCCGGCGAGCAGCACCGGCACGGCCAGGCCCCACAGGCTGGCGCGGGCCGGGGCGCGGCGCGGCACCGGGATGAACGGCGCCCGGAACCGGTCGGCGAGCGCGTGCAGCTGCGTGTCGGGGGCGCCGATCGCGACGAGCCGGGCGCCGCGGCGGCCGGCGGCCTCGGCGGCCGCGAGGGCCTCCGGGGAGCGGCCCGACGCGGACACGGCGATGACGACGTCGGCGGCGCCGACCCAGCCGGGGATGCCGGCGCTGCGGTGCGCGAGGACCGGCACCGGGCAGCGGGGGCCCGCGACCGTCTCCAGGATGTCGCCGGTGCGGGCGGCGGTGCCGACCCCGGCGACGACGACCGCCCGGGGGCGGCCCTCGTCGGCCAGGGCGCTCAGGTCGGTCTCCGCGGCGAGCGCCGCCGACTCGCGGACCTGGGCGCCGGCCGACGCGGTGGCGCGCAGCATGCCGCCCGGGTCGTTGCGCTCCAGCGCGGCGGCGTCGTCGAGCAGCGACAGGTCGATCTCGCGATGGCCGCGGACGCCCGCGGTGCCCTCGAGCGGGTTCACGCGGCGCCGCCTTCGGTGAGCGGGGACTCGCCGCCGGCGACGGGAGCGCTGTCACCGGAGACGGGAGCGCTGCCGCCGCCCTCGGGAAGCCGGGCCTCGTCGAGCAGGAGGACGGGGATGCCGTCCCGGATCTCGAAGATCCGGCCGCAGGACGTGCAGGTCAGCGTCTGCGCCTCCGCGTCGAGCGTGAGCTCGGCGTGGTGCTCGTCTGGGCAGCGCAGGATGGACAGCAGGGCGGGGTCGACGGACACGTCTGATCCAACTCCTTCTAGCAGCGTTCGTCAGCGGCGGATGACAGCCAGCATTTCATCGCGCAGGGCTGCCATCCGCTCGGCGGTCGGCGCCTCAACGTTAAGCCGCAGGAGAGGCTCCGTGTTGGACGGGCGCACGCTGACCCAGCTGCCGTCGGGGAAGTCCAGCGTGATCCCGTCGAGGTGGTCGACCGGGACCGGATACGCGGCCTGGATCTCGGCGAGCTTCGCGGCCGGGTCGGCGACCGTGGAGTTGATCTCCCCGGAGTCCGCGTAGCGGACGTAGTCCTTGGTCAGCGCCGACAGCGGGGCGCCCTGCCCGCCGAGCATCGCGAGCGTGTGCATCGCGGCGAGCATGCCGGTGTCGGCGCCCCAGAAGTCGCGGAAGTAGTAGTGCGCGGAGTGCTCGCCGCCGAACACGGCGCCGGTCGTGGCCATCTCGGCCTTGATGAACGAGTGCCCGACGCGGGTGCGCACCGGGGTGCCACCGTGCTCGCGCACGATCTCCGGCACGGCCCGGGAGGTGATGAGATTGTGGATGATCGTGGCGCCGGGGGTCTTCGCCAGCTCGCGGACCGCCACCATCGACGTGATCGTCGAGGGCGAGACGGCCTCGCCGCGCTCGTCGACGACGAAGCAGCGGTCGGCGTCGCCGTCGAAGGCCAGGCCCAGGTCGGCGCCGGTCTCGCGGACCTTTGCCTGCAGGTCCACCAGGTTGGCCGGCTCCAGCGGGTTGGCCTCGTGGTTGGGGAACGAGCCGTCCAGCTCGAAGTACAGCGGGATGATCGTCAGCGGCAGGCCGTCGCCGAGCACCGCCGGCACCGTGTAGCCGCCCATGCCGTTGCCCGCGTCGACGACGACGGTGAGCGGGCGGATGCCGCTCAGGTCGACCAGGCCGCGCAGGTACGCCGCGTAGGCGGTCAGCATGCCGCGCTGCTCGATCCCGCCCTCGCGCCCGCCGGCCGGCGGCTCCCCGCGGCCTTCCAGGATCGCCTGGGCCCGCTCGCGGATCTCGGCGAGGCCCGAGTCCTGCCCGACGGGCTTCGCCCCCTGCTTGCACAGCTTGATGCCGTTGTACTGGGCGGGATTGTGACTCGCCGTGAACATGGCACCGGGGAGGTCGAGCGTGCCGGAGGCGAAGTACAGCAGGTCCGTGGAGCCCAGCCCCGCCTCGACGACGTCGGCGCCCTCCGCCCGTACACCCGCCGCGAACGCCGACGCGAGCGCCGGACCCGACTCGCGCATGTCGTGCGCCGTCACGACGCGCTCCGCGAACTCTCCCCGGCTGCGCAGCGTCTGGACGAACGCGCGGCCGAGGGCCTCCGCGACCGGCTCGTCGAGCTGGTCGGGCACCGTCCCCCGCACGTCGTAGGCCTTGACGATCCGGCTCAGGTCGATCACAGTCCGTGCTCCTGTCGTGGGCGCTGGTCCTACCGCGAAGCCTAGTGCCGCGAGGTTCCGCACACGTGTCAGTCCGGGGTTGCCGGTGTTAGTTCATGTCGCCGGTGTGGTACAGGGGGATACGTGGCCGAGGAAGGTAACTCCATCAGGGCGATCATCGCCGCGTTCGCCGCCAACCTCGGCATCGCCGTCAGCAAGTTCGTCGCGTTCCTCTTCACGGGGTCCTCGGCGATGCTGGCCGAGGCCGTGCACTCGGTGGCGGACACCACCAACCAGTTGCTGCTGCTCATCGGCGGCCGGCGCGCCAAGCGGGAGGCCTCGCCGCTGCACCCGTTCGGCTACCAGCGCTTCCGCTACTTCTACGGGTTCCTCGTGACGCTCATCATCTTCCTGGTCGGCGGCGTCTTCGCGCTGTTCGAGGGGTACGAGAAGCTGCACTCCCCCGAGCCGGTCGAGTCGCCGGTGTGGGCGTTCGCCGTGCTCGGCGTGTCGATCGCGCTGGAGTCCTTCTCGCTGCGGACGGCGGTGCACGAGGCGCAGCCCGAGCGGCGCGGGCTGCCGTGGCTGCGGTTCATCCGGACCACCCGCTCGCCGGAGCTGCCGGTGGTGCTCGCCGAGGACTTCGGCGCGCTGACCGGCCTGTTCTTCGCCGCGGTCGGCATCACCCTCGCCGTCGTCACCGGCGACGGCCGGTGGGACGCGGTCGGGACGATCGCGATCGGCATCCTGCTGGTCATCATCTCGATCACCCTGTCGATGCGGATGCGCAGCCTGCTGATCGGCGAGTCCGCCGACCAGGAGACGCTGCGGCGCATCGAGGCGGCCGTCGAGCCGTTCGTCGATCGGCTGATCCACCTGCGCACCATGCATCTCGGCCCCGACCAGCTGCTGATCGCCGCCAAGGTCGCGTTCAGACCGGACGAGACGGTGGCGCACGCCGCGGAGGCGATCAACCGGGCCGAGGCGCGCATCCGCGAGGACCTCGACGACGAGTGCTTCATCTTCCTGGAGCCCGACGTCTGGGACCAGCGCCTGCACGAGACGCAGGCCAAGCCGCCGGGCTCCGCGGCTCCTACAGCTGCAGACCCGTCAGCACCATGACGCGGTCCTCGGTGTAGTCGGTCATGGCGCTGGCGAGGCCTTCGCGCCCGACGCCGCTGGCCTTGGCACCACCGTAGGGCATCTGGTCGGCGCGGTAGCTGGGGACGTCGCCGACGACGATGCCGCCGACGTCGAGGACCCGGTGGGCCTCGAAGGCGCGGTCGAGACGGCGGGTGAAGACGCCGGCCTGCAGCCCGTACTGCGAGTCGTTGACGGCGGCGAGCCCGGTCTCGTCGGACTCGACCCGCTCCAGCACGAGGACGGGGCCGAAGACCTCCTCGCAGGCGACCTTCGCGTCGCGGGGCACGCCGGTCAGGACCGTCGGGGCGTAGTTGGCGCCGTCGCGGGTGCCGCCGGTGAGCAGCTTCGCGCCCGCCGCGACGGCCTCGCCGACCCAGGACTCCACCCGCTCGGCGGCGGCCTCGCTGATCAGCGGGCCGACGTCGGTGGCGTCCTCCCACGGCGAGCCGGTCACCTGCGCCTCGACCGCCGCGACCAGGCGCTCGGTGAGCGCGTCGAAGTGCCGGTCGTGGACATACACCCGCTGCACCGCGATGCAGCTCTGCCCGGCCTGGTAGTTGGAGAACGTCGCGACGCGGGTCGCGGCCCAGTCGAGGTCGTCCCAGTCCTCGCAGACCAGGACCGCGGCGTTGCCGCCGAGCTCGAGCGTGACGTGCTTGCGGGGCACGGCCTCGCGGATCTGCCAGCCGACCGGGCCGGATCCGGTGAAGGACACCACCGGCAGGCGCGGGTCGGCGACCAGTGCCGGCGCCCGGTCGTTGGGGATCGGCAGGATCGACCACATGCCCTCGGGCAGGTCGGTCTCGGCGAGGATCTCGCCGAGCAGCAGCGCGCTGAGCGGGGTCGCCGGCGCCGGCTTCAGCACGATCGGCGCGCCGACCGCGATCGCCGGGGCGACCTTGTGCGCGACCAGGTTGAGCGGGAAGTTGAACGGAGCGATGCCGAGCACCGGACCCTTCGGCACGCGCTTGACCAGGGCGATCCGGCCGGTCGCGGCGGGGTCGGTGTCGAGTCGCTGCACGGCGCCGGAGAAGCGGCGGGCCTCCTCGGCGGCCCAGCGGAACGTGGACACCGCCCGGCCCACCTCGCCCCGGGACCACTTCAGGGGCTTGCCGTTCTCCCCCGTGATCAGCTGGGCGACCTCCTCGGCGCGCTCCTTCAGCCGGGCGCTCACGTGGTCCAGCGCCGCGGCCCGGACGCTCGCCGGGAGGGCGGCGGCCTTCGCACGGACCGCGTCGGCCGCGGCGACGGCCTCCTCGACCTGCGCCGGGGTGGCGTTGGCGGTGCTGCCGACCACCCGGCCGTCGAACGGGTGACGGATCTCGACGGCGTCGTCGCTGGTCGCCGGTCGGCCGGCGATGAAGAACGGGGTCACACTGAAAGCCTACGCCGCTTCACAGCATGGAAACAGTTGCTCAAGGGGTTGTGCACTGCGGAATCGGTGGAAGGATGTGGCTGCCGGCACTCAAAGGAGTGGACATGACCAAGCAACTGCAGAACTTCATCGACGGCGCCCACGTGGAGCCCGCCGACGGCCGTTATTCGGACCTGATCGACCCCTCGACCGGTGAGGTGTTCGCCTCCGCGCCGGTCTCGGGCGAGGCCGACGTCGACCGCGCGGTGAAGGCGGCCAGCAAGGCGTTCGAGACGTGGCGCGACGCCACGCCCGCGGAGCGGCAGCGGGCGCTGCTGAAGCTCGCCGACGCGATGGAGGACCGCGCGGCCGAGCTCATCGACGCCGAGTGCCAGAACACGGGCAAGCCGCGGGCGCTGACCACCAGCGACGAGCTGCCCCCGGCCGTGGACCAGGTCCGGTTCTTCGCCGGCGCCGCCCGGGTCCTGGAGGGCAAGTCCGCCGGGGAGTACATGAAGGGCCACACCAGCTACGTGCGCCGCGAGCCGATCGGCGTCTGCGCGCAGGTCACCCCGTGGAACTACCCGCTGATGATGGCGATCTGGAAGGTCGCGCCGGCCCTCGCGGCGGGCAACACCGTCGTGCTCAAGCCGTCGGACACCACCCCGGTGTCGACGCTGCTGCTGGCCGAGCTGGCCGCGGAGTTCCTGCCGCCGGGCGTGCTCAACGTGGTCACCGGCGACCGGAACACCGGCCGGGCCCTCGTGTCGCACCCGGTGCCGCAGTTCGTGTCGATCACCGGCTCGGTCCGCGCGGGCCGCGAGGTGGCGGGCTCCGCCGCGCCCATGCTCAAGCGCACCCACCTGGAGCTCGGCGGCAAGGCGCCGGTCGTGGTGTTCGACGACGCCGACCTGGAAGCGGCGGCCGAGGCGATCGCGGTCGCCGGCTACTTCAACGCCGGCCAGGACTGCACCGCCGCGACCCGCGTGCTCGCCGGCGCCGGCATCTACGACGACTTCGTGGCCGCGATCGCCGAGCAGGCCGCAGCGACGAAGACCGGCGCGCCCGACGACGAGGACGTGCTCTACGGCCCGCTCAACAACGCCAACCAGCTGGCCCGGGTCGCCGGCTTCGTCGACCGGCTGCCGGACCACGCGAAGCTCGACGCGGGCGGCGCCCGGGTCGGCGACCGGGGCTACTTCTACTCCCCCACCGTCGTCTCCGGCCTGCGCCAGGACGACGAGATCATCCAGGACGAGGTCTTCGGCCCCGTCATCACCGTGCAGCGCTTCACCGATGAGGACGAGGCGGTCCGCTGGGCCAACGGCGTCGAATACGGGCTGTCGTCGTCGGTGTGGACGAGGGACCACGGCCGGGCGATGCGGATGACCCGCCGGCTCGACTTCGGCTGCGTGTGGGTGAACGCCCACATCCCGATCGTCGCGGAGATGCCGCACGGCGGTTTCAAGTCCTCCGGTTACGGTAAGGACCTGTCCATGTACGGGCTGGAGGACTACACCCGCATCAAGCACGTCATGCACAACATCGAGCTGTGATGACGGCGTCCGGGGAGCTCCACAAGCGCCGCGGCGCCGCGGTCGCCCGCGGCGTCAGCAGCATGATCTCGTCCTATGTGGACCACGCGGCGGGCGGCACGCTGTCCGACGTGGACGGTCGCGAGTGGATCGACATGGCCGCCGGCATCGCCGTCACCAACGTGGGCAACAGCTCGCCGAAGGTCGTCGAGGCGGTGCGGCGCCAGGTCGAGCGCTTCACCCACACCTGCTTCATGATCGCGCCGTACGAGGGCTACGTCGCGGTCTGCGAGCAGCTCAACGCGCTGACCCCGGGCACGTTCGAGAAGCGCTCGGCGCTGTTCAACTCCGGCGCCGAGGCGGTGGAGAACGCGGTGAAGATCGCCCGGCACGCGACCGGGCGGCAGGCGGTCGTGGTGTTCGACCACGCGTACCACGGCCGCACCAACCTCACGATGGCACTGACCGCCAAGGCGATGCCCTACAAGCACGGCTTCGGCCCGTTCGCCGGCGAGATCTACCGCGTGCCGATGTCCTACCCCTTCCGCGACGGCCTCTCCGGCCCCGACGCGGCCGCGCTCGCCACCGGCATGATCGAGAAGCAGGTCGGCGCCGATCAGGTCGCCGCCGTGCTCATCGAGCCGGTCCAGGGTGAGGGCGGCTTCATCGTGCCCGCGCCCGGCTTCCTGCCGGCGGTCGCCGCGTGGGCCCGGTCCGCCGGGGCGCTCTTCGTCGCCGACGAGATCCAGACCGGCTTCTGCCGCACCGGCGAGTGGTTCGCCTCGACCCACGAGGGCCTGGAGCCCGACCTGGTCACCACCGCGAAGGGCATCGCCGGCGGGCTGCCGCTCGCCGCGGTGACCGGCCGGGCCGAGGTGATGGACGCCGTGCACCCCGGCGGTCTGGGCGGCACCTACGGCGGCAACCCCGTCGCCTGCGCGGCCGCCCTGGCCTCGATCGAGACCATGATGGAGCTGGACCTGGCGGCCGCGGCCCGGCGGATCGAGTCGGTCATGCGCCCGCGCCTGGAGTCCCTGGCCGCCGCGCACCCGCACATCGGCGAGGTCCGCGGCCGGGGCGCCATGCTCGCCCTGGAGATCGTCGTGCCGGACTCCTCCGGCCCCGCGGGCCCGACCCCGGACCCGGCGAAGACGGCGGCCATCCAGAAGGCGGCCCACGAGGCGGGCCTGCTCCTGCTCACCTGCGGCACCTACGGCAACGTGATCCGCTTCCTGCCACCCCTGGTCATGGACGACACCACCCTCGGCCGCGCCCTGGACATCCTGGAAGCGGCCCTGTGACCCAGCCCCGGCCGGGGCCCGACATCAGACGAGGTCGTGCCCGGCCGGGGCGGTGTCGAGGACCCAGGCCAGCGGCATGCTCGCCCAGGCCTCGTAGTGGTCGCCGTTGAGGCGGTACATGGTGACGGTCTGCGCGGCGTCCTGGCCGACCACCCAGTACCGCGGGACACCGGCGGCCGCGAACGGCATGTGCCTGCCGGCGGCTCCGGCGCTCATGCTGACAAGTCTAACGGCCTTCAAGAAGGGGCTGGCGCGGGTTCCAGGGGTCGCCGCGGCGGCGCCGGGCGATGGCGGACAGTGCTTCGAGGACGACGCGGTTGGCGAGGTATGCGGTGATCTCGGCGTGGTCGTACGGCGGGGAGACCTCGACGACGTCGATGCCGGCGATCGGGAGCTCGTAGCAGCAGCGGCGGACGGCGTCGAGGAGCTGGCGGGAGGTGAGGCCGCCGGGTTCGGGGGTGCCGGTGCCGGGGGCCATGCCGGGGTCGACCACGTCGACGTCGACGGACAGGAAGACGCCGTCGCAGTCGTCGGTGGCGATCGTGAACGCCTCGGTGAGGCAGTCGTCGAGGCCGCGGGCCACGATCTCCGTCATCTCGTAGGAGCGCATGCGCTGGGCCGCCATCCAGTCCAGCGTGGCCGGGCCCGGCCAGTAGCCGCGCAGGCCCAGCTGCAGGAAGCGGTCGCCGCGGACCGCGCCGGACTCGATGAGGCGGCGCATCGGCTGGCCGTGGCCGACGAGGGAGCCGAACTCGGTGTCGCCGGTGTCGGCGTGCGCGTCGAAGTGCACGAGGGAGACCCGGCCGTAGCCGAGCTGCCGGGCCACGCCGGTGGCGTCGGGCCAGGCGATCGTGTGGTCGCCGCCCAGGACCACCGGGATCGCGCCCGTGGCCGCGACCGCGTGGACCGCGTCCTCCAGCCTCGCGATCGCGCCGGCCGCGTCGCCGGAGAACATCTCGACGTCGCCCGCGTCGTACACCCGCAGATCCCGCAACGGGTCGACACGCAGCGCGAGGGACGGGCGGGAGCCGTCGTGGGCGAGGTAGCAGGCCTGGCGGATGGCGCCCGGGCCGAAGCGGGTCCCGGGCCGGTGCGAGGTGCCGCCGTCGAAGGGTGCGCCGACGACGACCACGTCCGCGTCCGGCGGCAGCGCGTCGAGGTCGCAGGGCGGCACCCCGAGGAACGTGATGTCAGGTCCGTACATAGGACCGTATCGCGTCATTTTTCCTGCATTCCCCACGGCGAGCCGTACTCGGTGAGCAACTCCAGGAACGGCTTCGGCGGCAGCGCCTCCGGCCCGAGCACGCCACGGCCTTCCCAGGCCCCGGACGCCAGGAGCTCCAGGGCCACCACCGGGTTGATCGCCGTCTGCCAGACGACGGCCTGCGAGCCGTACTCGGCCATCGACCAGGCGTTGTCGACCACGTGGTACAGGTAGGTGCTGCGCGGCGCGCCCGACTTGTCCAGGCCGGTGACGAGCGTCCCCGCGCAGGTCTTGCCGCGCATGCGGTCGCCGAGGCCGGCCGGGTCGGGCAGGCAGGCCGCGACCACGTCCCGCGGCGCCACCTCGACGCCGCCGACCCGGACCTTGCGGGTCGAGTCGAGGCCGAGCTTGTGCAGGGTCTTGAGCACGTCGATGAACTCGTCGCCGAGGCCGTACTTGAACGTGACCCGGCGGCAGTCGACCCAGCGCGGGATGAGCAGGACCTCTTCGTGCTCGACGTTGACGCACTCGACCGGGCCGATGCCCTCCGGGAAGTCGAAGACCTCCGGCTCGGAGAAGGGCGCCGTGGTGAACCAGCCGCGGTCGCGTTCCCAGACGACGGGCGGGTTCAGGCACTCCTCGATCGTGGTCCAGATGGAGAACGAGGGCGCGAAGTCGTAGCCGTCGACGACGAGGTTCGCGCCGTCCCGGACGCCGACCTCGTGGACCTCGGAGAAGAGCTCGTCGGCGGCGTACCGGGCGAAGACGTCGGACAGGCCGGGCTCGACGCCGATGCCGACGAGCGCGAGCCGGTCGGCGGCCTCCCACGTCGCGGCGGCGGCGAACTGCTCGTCGCCGAGCTTCACCCCGGTCTGCGCGTACGGCGCGGTGGGGTGCGGTGAGGACAGCGACATCGCCATGTCGAGGTAGTGCGCGCCGGCGGCGAACGCTCCCTCGAAGATCGGCATGACGAACCGCGGGTCGACCGCGTTGAGCACGTGCGTGATCCGATGAGCCCGGCACAGCTCCTCGACGGCCGCCGCCGATGAGGCGTCGATCCGGGCCGCCGTGAAGCGGTCGTCGATCACCGCCGCCTGCGCGCGGGGCAGCGAATAGTCGGCGACGACACAGGTCTCGAAGAACGAGCGGCGGCCGAGAATACGCACGGCGGCGGAGCCGACGCCACCGGCGCCGACGATGAGCAGGCGCATCGGTCAGCCCTTCTGACGGGAGCGGCGCATGTTGGGGACCTGGCCGATGAGCACGACCAGGAAGGAGATGACGAACATGGCGGTGCCGATCACGTTGATCTGCGGCGGGATGCCCCGCTGCGAGGCGCCCCAGACGAACATCGGGAACGTGACGGTGCTGCCGGAGTTGAAGTTGGTGACGATGAAGTCGTCGAAGGACAGCGAGAAGGACAGCAGCGCCGCCGCGACGATGCCGGGCATGACCAGCGGCAGCGTGACCCGCAGGAAGGTGGAAGCCTCGTTGGCGTAGAGGTCCATCGCGGCCTCCTGCAGCCGCGGGTCGAGGCCGGCGAGGCGGGCCTTGACGGTGACGACCACGAACGACAGGCAGAACATGATGTGGGCGATGACGATCGTCCAGAAGCCGAGCTGCACGCCGGAGGCGACGAACAGCGCCAGCAGCGACGAGCCCATGACGATCTCGGGCGTCGCCATCGGCAGGAAGATCAGGGTGTTGGTGGCGGCGCGGCCGCGGAACGTGTGGCGGGCCAGGGCGAAGGACATCAGCGTGCCGAGGATGACCGCGCCGAGCGTGGCGATCGCCGCGATGGCGATGCTGAGCAGGAAGGCGTCGCCGATGCCGGCGGTGCCGAAGGGGTCGGCCCAGTGCGCCCAGGTGAACTTGTAGTTCTCCAGCGAGTAGGGCGCGTTGCGGCCGGCGTCGCGGAACGACATCGCGGCGACGACCCCGATCGGCACGAACAGGTACAGCAGGACGAGCAGGCCGATCGCCATGACCCAGTGGTCGGCGACGGAGCGGCGTAGGCGATGCAGCATCAGAGCACCTCATCCGTCCCGGCGCGCCGGACGTAGACGAAGACCAGGACCAGGATCGCCGCCATCAGCGTGAAGGACAGCGCGGCGGCGCTCGGGTAGTCACCGACCTTCAGGAACTTCGACTGGATGACGTTGCCGATCATGTACTGCCGGTTGGTGCCCAGCAGCTGCGCGTTGATGTAGTCGCCGGCGGCGGGGATGAACGTGAGCAGCGTGCCGGCGACGACGCCCGGCATCGACAGCGGCAGCGCGACCCTGGTGAAGCGGGCGACGGGCCGGGCGTAGAGGTCGCCGGCGGCCTCGAGCAGCCGCGGGTCGAGCTTCTCCAGGCTGGCGTACAGCGGCAGCACCATGAACGGCAGGAAGTTGTAGACGAGCCCGGCGATGACGGCGGGGGTGGTGGCGAGGAGCCGGCCGTCGGGCAGCGGCACGTGCAGCGCGTTGAGGGTCGTCACCAGCCAGCCGTTGTCCGACAGGATGACCTTCCACGCGAGGGTGCGGATCAGGAAGCTGGTGAAGAACGGCGCGATCACGCAGATCAGCAGCAGGTTCTTCCACCGGCCGCCCTTGAGCGCGATCGCGTACGCGAGCGGGTAGCCGAGCAGCAGGCAGATGGCGGTGGTCAGCGCCGCGTAGCCGAGCGAGCGCATGAAGTGCGGGAGGTATTCGCTCGCGGCGTCGACGTAGTTGCTGAACTGCCACGTCATCGCGTAGCCCTCTTCGAGGGATCCGCTCGGGTCGTAGAGGCTGGTCGCGAAGAGCTGGATCGAGGGCACGGCGAAGAACAGGATCAGCCACAGGCCGCCGGGGAGCAGCAGCAGATACGGCAGCCAGCGCTTCCTCGGTTTTTCGAGGTTCGCCGGTGTACCGGTGGTGGCCGCCCCGACATGCCCCAACGCGCTCACGCGAGGGCCTCGGCGTCCACCACCGGCGCCACCGTCTGCCCCTCGGGTCGCGACAGCAGGAACGCGTGCTCGGGCCGCCAGTGCACGGTCACCTCAGACGCCACGGCCAGAGGTGTGGCGACCCCGGAGTTGGGCACGAAGACGGTGAGCTCGTCGCCCCAGGCGGGTTTCACCAGGTACTGGGTGCTGACCCCGACGTACGAGGAGTCGGTGATGATCCCGGTGACCGACTGGTGCCCGGCCGGCACCTTGTCCAGGCCGGTCGCCAGGTGCATCTTCTCCGGCCGCACGCCGAGCCACACCGAGCCGTCGGCCGCGCGGGCCCGGGTCGCGGGCAGCGAGTAGCGGGCGCCGTGCGCCTCCACGAGGAGGTCGTCGCCGGAGCGGCCGGTGACGGTGCCGGCGAGGAGGTTCGACTGACCGAGGAAGTTGGCGACGAAGGCGGTGCCGGGGAAGTCGTACATCTCCACGGGGCTGCCGAGCTGCTCGATCCTGCCGGCGTTCATGACCGCGACGGTGTCGGCCATGGTCATGGCCTCCTCCTGGTCGTGGGTCACGTGGACGAAGGTGATGCCGACCTCGGTCTGGATCCGCTTGAGCTCGACCTGCATCTGCCGGCGCAGCTTGAGGTCCAGGGCGCCGAGCGGCTCGTCGAGCAGCAGCACCCGCGGGTGGTTGATCAGGGCCCGGGCGAGGGCGACGCGCTGCTGCTGGCCGCCGGAGAGCTGCGCGGGCCTGCGCTTGCCGAAGCCTTCCAGGTCGACCAGGTGGAGCATCCGCTCCACCTGGTCGGCGACGCCCTTGACGCCGCGGCGGCGCAGGCCGAACGCGACGTTGTCGGCGATGTTGAGGTGCGGGAAGAGCGCGTAGCTCTGGAACACCGTGTTGACGGGGCGCTTGTACGGCCGCAGCCGGGTCACGTCCTGGTCGCCGAGCAGGATACGGCCGGTTGTCGGCTCCTCGAGCCCGGCGATCATCCGCAGGGTCGTGGTCTTGCCGCAGCCGGAGGCGCCGAGCAGGGCGAAGAACGATCCCTGGGGCACCGTCAGGCTGAGGTCGTCGACGGCCGTGAAGGCGCCGAACGACTTCGTCACGCCGACCAGGTTGAGGTCGGCACCGCTCTCACCGCTTCGCTGCTCGGCCATCTGTCAGGCCCCCGAGATCGCTTCGAACTTCGCCGAGTACTTCTTGTCCTCGTCCTCGGTGAGGGCCTTGAAGCTCTTGGTCTTGGCGAGGGTGGCGGCGTCCGGGAAGATCAGCGGGTTGCTGGCCAGGTCCGGGTCGATCTGCTGCATCGCGTCCTGCGCGCCCTGGACGGGGCAGATGTAGTTGACGTACGCCGCCAGCTCCGCCGCGACCTTCGGGTCGTAGTAGTAGTCGATGAGCTGCTCGACGTTGCCCTTGTGGGTCGCCGTCGACGGGATGAGGATGTTGTCCGACCACAGCATCAGGCCCGACTCGGGCGTGACGAACTTGACGTCCTCGTTCTCGGCGCTGAGCTGGATCACGTCGCCGGACCAGGCGATGCACGCGGCGAGGTCGCCCTTGTTCAGGTCTTCCTTGTAGTCGTTGCCGGTGAACTTGCGGATCTGCCCGGAGTCGACGGCCTTCTTCAGCTTCTCCAGCGCGGCGTCGAACTCGGCGTCGGTGACGGTGCCCGGGTCCTTGCCCTGCGACATGAGGATCAGGCCGACGGTGTCGCGCATCTCCGACAGCACCGCGACCTTGCCCTTGAGGTCGGGGCGGGTGAGCAGCTCGTCGATGGTGCGGACCTCTTTGGTCGCCTTGGCGTTGTAGGCCATGCCGGTGAGCCCGGACTGCCACGGCGCGGCGAACTTCATGTCCTTGTCCCACGCCCGGTTCTTCAGCGTGCCGAGGACGTTCTTGGTGAAGTTGGGGGTCTTGGCGTTGTCGAACGCCTGCACCCAGCCGAGGCCGACGACGCGGGAGGCCATCCAGTCGGTGAGGACCATGATGTCGCGGTCGATCGACTGGCACGCCTGCAGCTGGTTGCGGACCTTGCCGAAGAACTCGTTGTTGTCGTTGATGTCTTCGTTGTACGTAACGGCGATGCCGGTCTTCGCGGCGAAGGCGTCGAGGCTGGGCCGCTTCTTCTCGTCCTTCTCGTCGACGTCGACGTACAGGGGCCAGTTGGAGAAGGTGATCTTCTTCTCGGTCGCGGAGACGTCGGTGGCGGTGCACGCCGCCTTCTCCGCCTCGGTCTTCTTCGCGGGCTTCGTGCCGCACGCGGCGAGGGCGCCGCCCGTCGCGATGAACGCTCCACCGGCGAACAGGCCTCGCATCAGGGTCCGGCGCGACAGGCCGGTGGCGTTGAGGACGGCGGCCGCTTCGGGCGAGAGCGGCGGGCGAGAGGGGTTTCGCACGAGGGCTCCTACGGATCTCGGGCCGGAACCTCGGGGGGTGGTATCCGACGACCGATCCTGACACGAGGTGCCATCACTGACAAGGGATTCCGTCGTTACGATCGGGCCGCACAACGAAAAGCGCCACTTGGTCAGATTGAGGTTACCGTCGTGACCCGGCGGAAATATGGTCCCGAACGACGATCGATTCCTGGCGGATCACGAATCCGCAGATCCCTAGTTATCCAGCTATGGAATTAGTTGCCAACAGCGGGGTCTTGGGCAAGAATCCACACGTGACCGAGCCCGTCCTTGACGACGTCAACAAGCGGATCATCGAGCAGCTGCAGCGCGATGGTCGCATGTCCTACGCCGCCCTCGCCAAGGTCGTCGGCCTGTCGGAGGCGGCGGTCCGCCAGCGTGTGCAACGCCTGCTGGACACCGGCGTCATGCAGATCGTGGCGGTGACCGATCCCCTGACCCTCGGCTTCGCCCGCCAGGTGATGATCGGCCTGAAGGTCGAGGGCGACCTGCGGCCGGTGGCCAAGGCCCTCGCCGCGGTGCCGGAGATCGACTACGTGGTGATCTGCGCCGGCGGCTACGACCTGCTCGTCGAGCTCGTCTGCACCGACGACGAGCACCTGCTGAATCTTCTCAACGACACGATCCGGAGCATCCCTGGCGTCACCGCCACGGAGACCTTCGTCTACCTCAAGCTCGCCAAGCAGACCTATGCGTGGGGGACACGATGACCGACCAGCAGCCCGACGCCGAGCGACTCGACCAGGCCGCCCGAGACCACCTCTGGATGCACTTCACCCGCCTGTCGGCGTACGCCGACGCGCCGGTGCCGGTGATCGTCCGTGGCGACGGCCCCTACATCTACGACAGCAACGGCAAGCGCTACCTCGACGGCCTCGCCGGCCTGTTCGTGGTGCAGACCGGGCACGGCCGGCACGAGCTCGCCGACGCCGCCGCCAAGCAGGCCTCCGAGCTGGCGTACTTCCCGCTGTGGTCCTACGGGCACCCGAAGGCGATCGAGCTCGCCGACCGGCTCGCGGACCTCACCCCCGGCGACCTGAACCGGGTCTTCTTCACCACCGGCGGCTCCGAGGCCGTCGAGAGCGCGTGGAAGCTGGCCCGCTCGTACTTCAAGCGCACCGGCAAGCCGATGAAGACGAAGGTGCTGTCCCGCTCGATCGCCTACCACGGCACGTCGATGGGCGCCCTGTCGATCACCGGCATCCCCGTGCTCAAGCAGGAGTTCGAGCCGCTGGTGCCGGGCGCGTTCCGGGTGCCGAACACCAACTTCTACCGCCGGCCCGACCAGTCGATGACCGAGGAGCAGTTCGGCGTCTGGGCCGCGGACCGCATCGCCGAGGCGATCGAGTTCGAGGGCCCGGAGACCGTCGCGGCCGTCTACCTGGAGCCGGTGCAGAACGCGGGCGGCTGCTTCCCGCCCCCGGCCGGCTACTTCCAGCGGGTCCGCGAGATCTGCGACCGGTATGACGTGCTGCTCGTCTCCGACGAGGTCATCTGCGCGTTCGGGCGGCTCGGCGAGTACTTCGGCGCCAAGCGCTTCGGCTACCAGCCCGACATCATCACCGTCGCGAAGGGCCTCACCTCCGGCTACGTGCCGCTCGGCGCGATGCTCGCCTCCGAGCGGCTCGCGGAGCCGTTCCTCGACGGGGCCAACTGGTTCGCCCACGGCATCACCTACGGCGGGCACCCCGTCGGCTCCGCGGTCGCGCTGGCGAACCTCGACATCTTCGAGCGCGAGGACCTCAACGGGCACGTCCGGACCAACTCGCCGCTCTTCCGGTCCTACCTGGAGCGCCTGTACGACCTGCCGATCGTCGGCGACGTCCGCGGCGACGGCTATTTCTTCGGCATCGAGCTGGTGAAGGACAAGGCGACGAAGGAGACCTTCAACGACGAGGAGTCCGAGGCGCTGCTGCGCGGCTTCCTGTCCAAGGCCCTCTTCGACGCCGGCCTCTACTGCCGCGCCGACGACCGCGGCGACCCGGTGATCCAGCTGGCGCCGCCGCTGATCTGCGACGAGAGCCACTTCATCGAGATCGAGCAGATCCTGCGTTCGGTGCTGACCGAGGCATGGGCGCGCCTCTGAGCCGGACGCGGGTCCGTCGGCTTCCCGAGCTCCAGGTCGACGATCCCGCCGTGCTGCACGGCATTCTCGACGCGGGGACGATCGGCCATCTCTCGATCGTCCACGATGGACAGCCGTACGCGATCCCCGTCGCGTACGGCCGGTCCGGCTCCTCGGTGCTCTTCCATGGCTCCACCGGCAGCCGCCTGTTCCGCGTCCTCGCGGAGGGCGCGCCGTGCTGCTTCACGGTGACGCTGCTCGACGGCCTGGTCCTGGCCCGCAGCGCCTTCGAGACCTCGATGCACTACCGGTCGGTGATGGTGCTCGGCGCGTGCACGGTCGTCGAGGACAAGCTGCTGGCCCTGGAGACCATCAGCGAGCACGTCACGCCCGGGCGATGGGCGGTCGTCCGCCCACCCTCACGCAAGGAGCTGGCCGCCACCCTGGTCCTCGCCTTGGCCCTGGACGAAGTGTCAGTGAAGGTGAGCGCCGGGCCGCCGAGCACTTCCCCCGAGGACGCGGGGTTCGACCCGTGGGTGGGGGTAGTGCCCCTTCGCGTCGAACGCGGCGAACCGATCGAGTGCGAGGAGGAGCTGCCTTGAGTTTCTGGATGTCCGTGCTCCCTTCGGTGCCGCCGCGTTCGGCGCTGACCGGCGACACCGACGCCGACGTGGCGATCGTCGGCGCCGGGTACACCGGGCTGTGGACCGCGTACTACCTCGCCAAGGCCGACCCGGCGCTGCGGATCGTGGTGCTGGAGGCCGAGACCGCGGGGTTCGGGGCGAGCGGCCGCAACGGCGGCTGGTGCTCGGCGCTGTTCCCCAAGTCGGTGCCGGCCCTGGCCCGCGCGCACGGGCTGCCGGCGGCGCTCGCGCTCAACGCCGCGATGGAGTCCACTGTGGACGAGGTCGGGCGGGTCGCGGCGCTCGAGGGCATCGACTGCGACTACGCCAAGGGCGGGACCGTCGTCCTGGCGCGTTCGGCGGTGCAGCTGGACCGGGCGCGACACGAGGTCGCCGAGGCGCAGGGGCTCGGCGTCGACCTGCGGCTGCTGTCCTCCGAGGAGGCGTTCGAGCGGGTCGGCGCGACGAACGTGCTCGGCGGCACGTACACGCCGCACTGCGCGGCGATCCAGCCGGCGAAGCTCGTGCGGGGGCTGGCGTCCACGGTGGAGCGGCTCGGGGTGCGGCTGTTCGAGCAGACCCCGGTCACAGCCATCACCGCGGGCCGGGCCGACACTCCACACGGGACGGTGCGGGCGCCGATCGTGGTGCGGGCCACCGAGGGCTTCACGCCGCGGCTGCCGGGGCTGCGCCGGGCGATCGCGCCGGTCTACTCGCTGATGATCGCGACCGAGCCGCTGCCCGCGTCGTTCTGGGCGTCCGCCGGCCTGGCGCGGCGGGAGACGTTCTCCGATCACCGGCACCTCATCATCTACGGGCAGCGCACCGCCGACGACCGGCTCGCGTTCGGGGGGCGGGGCGCGCCGTACCACTTCGGCTCGGCGGTCGCGCCGGCGTTCGACGCGTCGCCGCGGGTGTTCGCGGAGCTGCGCCGGGTCCTGGTCGACCTCTTCCCAGCGCTCGAGGACACCGGCGTCGCCCACTCGTGGGGCGGGCCGCTCGGGATCGCGCGGGACTGGATGGCGTCGGTCGGGCTCGACCCGACCACCGGGCTGGCCTGGGCGGGCGGCTACGTGGGGGACGGGGTCGGCACGTCGAACCTCGCCGGCCGTACCCTCGCGGACCTCATCCGCAAGCAGGACTCTCCGCTGATCGGACTGCCCTGGGTGGGGCACCGCTCGCCGCGCTGGGAGCCGGAGCCGCTGCGGTGGCTCGGGGTGAACACCAGCCTGCGGGTGATGACCGGGGCCGACGCGGCGGAGTCACGGACGGGCCGGCCGTCGCGCCGGGCCGCACTGCTGGCGCGGGTGCTCGGTGGCTGAGCTGTTACGGCTCCAGGTCCTCGGGCGCGACGCCCAGCAGGTTGGCGACCTGCTCCAGGATCACGTCGTGGACCAGATCGGCGAGGTCGTCGTGGTCCGCGGCCCGGAACTCCAGGGGGCGGCGGTACAGCACGATCCGCGGCGGGACGCCGTGGCGGCCGGGGCGGCCCGGCAGCAGCCGCGCGAGGGGCACCTCGCCGTCCTCGAGCACGTCGGAGTCGTAGACGTTGAGGTCCGGCGGGACGTCCTCGACGGCGAACTCGACGCCGGCCAGCTCGTTGGCGAAGCGCTGCTCCAGCTGCTCGACGGAGTCCAGCACCAGGTCGTCGAACATCTCCGCGCGGGTGCGGGACATCGGCAGCGAGGCGGGCACCAGCCGGCCGCGCAGCCCCCGGCCGTGCCGGTCGCGGCCGCGCCGTCCCGGTCCGCTACGTCGTCGATCGGGGCTCGCCACGCTGCCAGCGTAGCGCCACCGTCGACGCGACAGTGGCACGGCGCCACGTCGAGATCGTCCATGCCACTTCGGAGGGGGGCCGGTCAACCGGACGGGCGTGTCGGCGTGGTCACCACGGCGTGTCGTGAGGCTTCGGGGTTGGGCGCGGGCCCACGGAGCGATACGGTTCGGCCGTGAGGACCCCACGTCGATGCTCGCGCAACGGATGCCCCCGACAGCCCGTTGCGACGTTGACGTACATTTATGCCGAATCGACCGCAGTTGTCGGTCCGCTCGCGGCGTTCGCCGAGCCGCACTCCTATGACCTGTGCGAATCGCACGCCCGCGGGCTGACCGCGCCCCGGGGGTGGGACCTGGTCCGGCACGAGGGTGAGTACGGTCCGCCGCCGCCGTCCAACGACGACCTGGTCGCCCTCGCCGAGGCGGTCCGCGAGGCGGCGCGCCCCGCGCCGCACAAGGAGGACCCCGGCAACCATCCGCACCAGCAGGGCCGCCGCGGTCACCTGCGGGTCATCCCACCAGACGCGTGAGGGGTCCCGGCCGTCGCGCCGGAACCCCTCACTCAAACCTGAGACCTGCTAGGCAGCGCGTCGCTTGAGCTTGCGACGCTCCCGTTCCGAGAGCCCACCCCAAATTCCGAAGCGCTCGTCGTGCCCCAGCGCGTATTCAAGGCAGTCCGCCCGCACCTCGCAGCGCGAGCAGATGCGCTTGGCCTCGCGGGTGGACCCACCCTTCTCCGGAAAGAATGCCTCCGGGTCGGTCTGCGAGCACAAAGCGCGTTCTTGCCACTCCGGAGCGTTACCCAGCAGGTCGGCCACGACTGGTCGGCCGTCCATCAGCGTGCCTCCTTCTTGCGCGCCGGCGACGATGCCGGCGCAACCCCCCACGCGGAAGGCGCATGTCCTACAAGGTTGCTGTTCCTCGGCGCGGTGTTCTTTATGTCCGAAAGATGACCCGCTTTCGGTCATCCCCCCGAACATCCCCCGTGAAATTACACGCGTGTAATGCGTGCGTCGTCAAGCCGAACCTGATAAATAGGCCCGCTCGGGCGATCGCTTGCACCCCGTGCCGTACCCATACCGAGCAACCCCCTCCGGAGGTAACGGGCGACACGCCGGACGCGCCGGAAGACTCTCGGCGAGTTTGCTCAGGTGCCCGGATCCGCGGCCGAATTGCGCCGATGTGCGGGGAAACCACGAGTTCTGCGCGTGTCCTGGGATACCGTCGTGATCAGGCGGCTGCTGCTCGGCGCCGCGGTGACCGCCGTGCTTTTCACGGTCGGAATCATCGGGCTGGGCTGGAAGCCTTACGTGGTCATGTCCGATTCGATGGCGCCGGCCATGCACGCCGGTGATGTCATTCTCGTCGATCCTCAGGCGACATCTCTCGCCGTCTACGAGATCGTCACCTACAGCGATCCGCGTGGGCTCGTCACGCACCGGGTCGTGGCGCAGGCGGAGGACGGCACCTTCACGGTGAAGGGCGATGCGAACCAGCAGCCGGACACCCGTCCGGTCGAGCGAAGACAGGTGATCGGGCCGGTCCGCCTGATCCTCCCCAGCGTGGGCTGGCCCGTCGTCCAGGTCCGCACCCACCCGTTCAAGGTCGCCGGGGTGGCGCTGATCCTGGCGGTCGTCTGGCCACGCCGGCGGCTGCTCGGGGTCGCGCTGCTCGGCGGCCTTGTCGCCGTCCTGGCCTTGGTGCCCACCACCGGGGCGCTGCCGCTCTAGCTCCGTGCCTCCACCGGCCGTAGGTGGTGGTGCCCTGCCGTTCTAGTTCCTTGCCTCCACCCGGCCGTAGGTGGTGGTGCGCTGGCGCACGGGACGGCCGGCGGCCTTGCCGATCGCCTCCAGCTCCTCCCGGGTGCGGGCGGAGCCGTGCTCGGAGCCCGCCATCCTGGAGATGGTCTCCTCCATCAGCGTGCCGCCGATGTCGTTGGCGCCGCCGTTGAGCATCGCCACCGTGCCCTCGTCGCCGAGCTTCACCCAGGAGCACTGGATGTTGTCGATCCTGCCGTGCAGCAGGATCCTGGCCATCGCGTGCACGGCCCGGTTGTCGCGCCACGTCGGGCCCGGCCGGGCGATGCCGGCGAGGTAGATCGGCGCGCTGTGATGCACGAACGGCAGCGCCACGAACTCGGTGAACCCGCCCGTGCGGTCCTGGATGCCGGCGAGGACGCGGAAGTGGCTGAGCCAGTGCCCCGGGTGGTCGACGTGGCCGTACATCATCGTCGAGCTCGACCGGATGCCGAGCTCGTGCGCCGTGGTCACCACCTCCACCCACGCGGACGTCGGCAGCTTGCCCTTCGTGAGCACCCACCGGACCTCGTCGTCGAGGATCTCCGCGGCGGTGCCGGGGATCGTGTCGAGGCCCGCCTCCTTCAGCTGAGCCAGCCAGTCGCGGATCGACACGCCGGCCTTCGAGGCGGCGGTCACGACCTCCATCGGGCTGAACGCGTGGACGTGCATGCCCGGGACGCGGGTCTTGATCGCGCGGACGAGCTCGGCGTACGCACCGACCGGGAGCTTCGGGTCGATGCCGCCCTGCATGCAGATCTCGCCGGCGCCGGCCAGCCAGGCCTCCTCGGCGCGGTCGGCGACCTCCTCGTAGGAGAGGCGGTAGGCGTCGGCGTCGCGCTCGCGCTGGGCGAACGCGCAGAACCGGCAACCGACGTAGCAGACGTTGGAGAAGTTGATGTTCCGGTTGATCACGTAGGTGATGTCGTCGCCGACGGCCGCTTTCCGGAGATCGTCGGCGATCCGTGTGAGCGCCTCCAGGCCGTCGCCGTCCACATTGAACAGTGCGAGGGCTTCGTGCTCGTACTGTGGCAGCAGCAGGCTTCCGGGGTCGGTCGAGGCCCTTGCGAGTCCACTTCGGACGTCACCGTCCAATGTGTGCTGTGGCTTCGTGCTGACGCGCGCTGCCACCTCCTGCCAGTCGCCGTAGACCGAGTCGAAGTCGCCGCGGCGGTCGTCGGTGCGACCCTCCGTGTCGATGGCCTCGTGGAGGTCGGTGCGGCCGGTGCTCTGGATGCCGCCGTCGGGCTCCTGCCAGGGCTGTCCCTTGGGACTGACGCCTTCCTTGGCGAGGCCCGTCTCGGGGTCCATGAGGGCCTCGACGTGGACGGCGAGCCTCGGGTCGAGCCAGGGGTGCTGCTTCTTCGCGTACTCCGGGTAGATGGTGAGGCGTTCCTTGAGCTGGAAGCCGTGCTGCGCGGACTTCTCGGACAGGTCCTGGATCGCCGGCCAGGGGCGCTCCGGGTTGACGTGGTCCGGCGTGACCGGGGAGACGCCGCCCCAGTCGTCGATGCCGGCCCGCAGCAGCAGGCCGTGCTCGTCGTCGATGAGGTTCGGCGGGGCCTGGATCCTGGCCTTCGGGCCGAGGACGAGCCGCGCGACCGCGACCGTGGCCGCCAGCTCGTGCAGCTCCGCGTCGGGCATGCCGCGCATCGCCGTGTCGGGCTTCGCGCGGAAGTTCTGGACGATGACCTCCTGGATGTGGCCGAACTCGCGCATCGTCCTGCGGATCGCGAACAGCGCCTCGGCGCGCTCCTCGATCGTCTCGCCGATGCCGATGAGGATGCCGGTCGTGAACGGCACCCCGACCCGGCCCGCGTCGTCCAGCACCCGCAGCCGCACCGCGGGCTCCTTGTCCGGTGAGCCGTAGTGCGCGCCGCCCGGCTCCGACCACAGCCTGGTCGCCGTCGTCTCGAGCATCATGCCCATGCTGGGGGCGACCGGCTTGAGCCGCTGGAGCTCCGCCCACGACAGCACGCCGGGGTTGAGGTGCGGCAGCAGGCCCGTCTCCTCCAGCACCGCGATCGCGCAGGCGCGCAGGTAGTCCAGCGTGGAGTCGTAGCCGCGCTCGTCGAGCCAGCGCTTCGCCTGGTCCCAGCGGTCCTCGGGGCGGTCGCCGAGCGTGAACAGGGCCTCCTTGCAGCCCTGCTGCGCGCCTTCCCGGGCGATCGCGAGGACCTCGTCGATCTCCAGGTATTCGCTCGGCAGCCGGTGCGGCACCGTCGCGAACGTGCAGTAGTGGCACCGGTCCCGGCACAGCCTGGTCAGCGGGATGAAGACCTTGCGCGAGTACGTGACGACGCCGGGTCTGCCGGCGTCGGCGAGCCCCGCGTCGCGCACCGCGCCGGCGACCGCGAGCAGGTCGTCGAGGGCCTGGTCGCGGGCGGTGAGCAGGACGGCGGCCTCGGTCACGTCGAGGGCACGGCCGTCGGCCGCACGGCGCAGCGCCCGGCGCATGGCGTTGCCTTCGGTACCTCTGACTACAGACGTCACAGCTTGCAGCCTAGGCCGCCGCCGGGCGGATCGGCCCTCACACCCGATGTGACTGTTCTCCTTCGCTTCTTCCCCTGTTACGACGCGGGCGCCCGTCGTGTGACAGGCGCCCGCGTCGGGTGTGCTCCGGTGCTCAGTCCTTCGGGGGGATCACCTGGGTGCGCTGGGTCTCGTCGTCGTCGCCCTGGTCGGTCGCCGGCTTCTCCTGGCCCGCGGGCCGGAACACCTCGGTGGCGTCCGGGTCGTGCGCCGGGGTGTTCGCCTGGGTCACGTCGCCGGTGGTCTCGGCCGGGGCGGCGCTGACCGGCGCGTACGCGGCGGTCGCGTCCGGGTCGGCGTCGGCCTTGGCGATGCTGACCGGGGCGGCCGGCTGGGTCTCGGGCTCGCCGACGGTGCCGTGGGCCGCCGTGGTCTCCCCGGCGGTCCAGATCTGGGCGGTGGGCTCCTGCCCGGCCGGGACCGTGGGCTCGGCCGCCGGGGCCGCCGTGGTCTCGGCCGCCGGGGCCGCCGTGGTCTCGGCCGCCGCCGGGAACGCGCCCGTCTTGCCGAACGGTGAGGCGGCGCCGTCGCCGGTGTCCTCCGCCGGCTGCTGCGCCGCGGGCATGCCGGTGGCCGCGCCCGAGGTCGGGTGGGTCGAGGAGCCGCCGGGCCAGCCGGCCGCCGCGAACCCGCCCGAAGGCGTCGCGCCGCCGTCGGCGGGCGGGGAGGACACCGGCGGGGTGACCGGCGGCGCCGACACCGGCTGGGCGGCGGGCGCCGTGTACGCCGCGAACGGCGAGCTCAGCGGCGGCGTCGAGGCGGGCGCCGCGGACACCGGCTCGGCCGCCGCGGGCTGCGGGGCGAACGCCGGGGCGCCGGTCGCCTGCGGGTTCTGCACGGGGGCGGGCTGGGCGTTGAACGCGGGCGCGCCCGTCGACTGCGGGTTGTATCCCTGGGCCGCCGGCTGGGGGTAGGCCGGGGCACCCGACGCCGGGCCCACGGCCGGAGCGCCCGAGGCCTGCGCGGCCGGGTAGGCCCCGGGCTGCGCCGCGTACGGCTGCGCGGCGGGGACGACCTGACCCGAGCCGGTCGTCGCGGGATTGGTCCAGCTGCCGGTCGGCTGCTGGTGCTGGGCGGGCTGCTGCTGGTACGGCTGCGGCGGGACCGAACCGGTCTGCTGCTGGTAGCCGTACTGCTGCTGCGGGTACTGGTAGCCCGGCTGCTGCCCGTACGGGTACGCGGGCTGGCCGTACACGCCGGGGGCCGGCTTCGGGGGTGCGTAGGCTCCGAGGTACACCCTGATCACCAGGAACAGGACGAGACCCAGCAGCGCGAGACCGCCGAGGCGGGTCAGGAAGATCGTGAGCGCCGAGGTCGCCCGCAGGCCCGACTCGCTGTCCATGTCGCCGATGAGGCTGGCGAGCAGCAGGATCAGGCCGAAGAGCGCCACGATCCCGTATTCGACGAGGCCGACGAGGACGATGACCTTCGCCTTCGGCACCACGGGGTCGACGTGGGTCGCGACCAGCACCGCCAGGATCGGCAGCAGGATCGTCTGCAGGTTGACGAACGTGCCGAACGTGCCGCCCGCGCTCAGCAGGAAGTTGCCGTCCAGCGAGGTCAGCAGCGAGATGAACCCGGCGAGCAGGAACGCCGCGGTCGCGCCGAGCAGCACGAACGCCGCCAGCTCGCGAAACGGCAGCGTGAGCGAACGGGCCTTCTTGGCGTCGACCGTCGCCTGCGCGCTCTGGCCGGGCTGCTGCGCCGGCGGCACCTGGGGCGCGAAGGACGAGGTGGCCGGACCGGCGGCGTAAGCCGCATGCGGCGCCGCCGAGGAGGTCGGGTCGGGTGGCTGGGTGCTCACTGGCTCTCCCCAAGATCTAGCGGACACGCGACAGGTCGCTCGCAGCCTAGCCGTCGAACGGAAAATCCGCGTGCGGGGCAGGACCGGCCGCCTCGCACGGGAAGTGTCATACCCGTGGGGCAGGATGAGAGGCATGCGGATCGTGGTTCTGGCAGGTGGCATCGGCGGCGCTCGCTTCCTCCTCGGAGTGCGCGCGGTGGGGCAGGAGCTGGGGGCGGAGGTCACCGCGGTGGTCAACGTCGGCGACGACGTGACCCTGCACGGCCTGCGGATCTGCCCCGACCTGGACAGCGTGATGTACACGCTCGGTGGCGGCGCCGATCCCGAGCGCGGCTGGGGACGCGTCGGCGAGACGTGGACCGTCAAGGAGGAGCTCGCCGCCTATGGGGCGGAGCCGACCTGGTTCGGCCTCGGCGACAAGGACATCGCCACCCATCTGGTGCGCACCAGGATGCTCGACGCGGGCTATCCGCTGTCCGCCGTGACCGAGGCGCTCTGTGACCGCTGGCAGCCCGGCATCCGCATGCTCCCCGCCAGCGACGACCGGGTCGAGACGCACGCGGTGGTCGAGGTCGACGGCGCCTCCCGCGCGATCCACTTCCAGGAGTGGTGGATCCGCCACCGGGCGGAGATCCCGACGTCGCGGTTCGTGTTCGTCGGCGCCGAGTCGGCCAAACCGGCCGCGGGCGTGCTGGACGCGCTCGCCGCCGCGGATGTCGTGCTGATGGCGCCGAGCAACCCGATCGTCTCCATCGCGCCGATCCTGGCGGTCCCCGCGGTCCGTGAGGCGGTCGCCACCGGCCGGGCCCCGGTCGTGGGCGTGTCCCCGATCATCGGCACCGCCCCGGTCCGTGGCATGGCCGACAAGTGCCTCGCCGTGATGGGCGTCGAGTGCACCCCCGCCGGCGTGGGCGGCCTGTTCGGCGCCCGCTCGGCCGGCGGCGTCCTGGACGGCTGGCTCGTCGACGACACCGACGCGGGCGCCGAGGTGCCGGGCCTGACCGTCCGCGCCCGCCCGCTGTGGATGACCGACGTGCCGGCGACCGCGGCGATCGTCCGGGAGGCGCTGTCCGTGGCGGGTGCGGCATGAGCGGCCAGCGAAGCGGCTCGGCCCGCGCATCGGATTGGGACAGGTTCGGCTCAGGCCGGCGCCGCAGCGCAGCGGAGGTGACGACATGAGCGGCCAGCGGAGCGGCTCGGGCCGCTCATCATGTGACAGGTTCGGCTCAGGCCGGCACCGGAGCGCAGCGGAGGTGACGGCATGAGCGTGCCGCCCGTGGGGTTCGAGGTGCTGCCGGTCGCCGGCATCGGCGAGGTGCGCCCCGGCGACGACCTGGCCGCGCTGATCACGACCGCCGCGCCGTGGCTCGTCGACGGCGACATCCTCGTCGTCACCAGCAAGATCGTCAGCAAGGCCGAGGGGCAGCTGGTCGACGTGCCGCTGGAGGAGCCCGCCCGCGAGGCCGCCCGCGAGGCGGTGCTGCGGGCCGAGACGTCCCGGGTCGTCGCCCGCCGGGGCGCGACGCAGATCGTGCAGACGCACCACGGGTTCGTGCTCGCGTCGGCCGGCATCGACGCGTCCAATGTGGAGCCGACCCGGCTCGTCCTGCTGCCCAAGGACCCGGACGCCTCGGCCCGCTGGCTGCGCGACGAGCTGCGGGAGCGCTTCGGCCTGCACGTGGCGGTCATCGTCACCGACACCATGGGCCGGCCCTGGCGGATGGGCCTCACCGACGTCGCCATCGGCGCCGCCGGCATCGACGCGCTGACCGACTACCGCGGGGTGCTCGACGTGCACGGCAACGAGCTCCAGCTGACCCAGATGGCCGTGGTCGACGAGCTCGCCGCCGCCGCCGACCTGGTCAAGGGCAAGACCGGCCAGGTCCCGGTCGCCGTCGTCCGCGGCCTGCCGATCCGCCCCGACGGACACGGCCAGGGCGCCGCCCCGCTGATTCGCGGCGCCGACGCCGACCTGTTCTCGCTCGGCACCGCCGAGGCCGTCGCCAAGGGGCTCCGCACCGCCGCCGCCATCCGTGACACCCCACCGCTCACGTTTCCCGAGCTTCCCGCGCCGGTCGCCGCTGCTGACGGGGCCGAGCGATTGCTGCTGGTCTGGGCCCCCGCCGGCGACCTGCGGCGGGCCATGGAGGCGGGCATGGAGGTGCAGCGGATCAGGGCCGGGCTCGCCGCCGACGGCGTCGCGTCCGAGTGGCTGGAGGCGGACCAGGTCGACCTCTCCGGGGTCGATGTCCCGGAAGGCGGCATGCCACTCGGCGTGCTCGCCGTCGGTCGCGGTAGCCTGCCGTCACTATGACGACGTTGCACGATGATGCCCTCGCGGTGCTGACCCAGTGGACGCCCCCGAGCGACGAGGCGGAGCAGACGCGGCGGCGGTTCATCGAGTTCGTCCTCCGCGACCCGTCGACGGTGTGGCGCGAGCACCCGGGGGCTCACGTCACGGCGAGCGCCCTCGTCGTCGACTCCACCGCCGAGCGCGTCCTGCTGTGCCTGCACGGCAGGATCAAGCGCTGGGTCCAGCTCGGCGGCCACTGCGAGCCCGGCGACGCGTCCGTGGCGGCCGCGGCGCTCCGCGAGGCGACCGAGGAGTCGGGCATCGCCGGCCTGCGGATCAGCGAGGCCCCCATCGGCCTCGACGTCCACCACGTCCAGTGCGCCGGCGGCCCCGCTCTGCACTATGACGTCAGGTATGCCGCCATCGCCCCCGCCGGCGCCGTCGAGACCGTCAGCGCCGAGTCGTCCGCGCTGGGCTGGTTCGCCCCTGACGACCTGCCCACCCCGCTCGCCGACGCCACCGAGGTCCTGGTCGCCCCCGCCCTCGCCTGGGCCCGCCGAGCCTGACCCCGCCACCCGCGCCCACACTCCGGCACATTGGGTCGAGGCTGGTCCCGCGCGACGGCAAGACCGACGCCCGGCCCACCGCCCACACCCACAACCCGGCACACCACGCCGAAGCAGCCCGCACCACGACCCGGGCACGCTCCGCGTCGAGGCCGCCCCGCGCGACAGCAAGACCGACAACCAGCCCCGGCACTCGCGTCCAGCACACCACGTCCAAGCAGCCCGCATGACGGCAAGGCCGACGACCAGCGATCGCCCACCGCTCGCGTCCACGCTCCAGCACCCCACGTCGAACCAGCCCCGCGCGACGGCAAGACCGACAGCCAGCCCCGGCGCTCGCGTCCAGCACACCACGTCGAAGCAGCCCTGCATGACGGCGAGGCCAGCCACCTGCGACCAGCCCCCGCGCACCACGACCCGGCGCACACCACGTCGAGGCAGCCCACACGGCGACAAGACCGGCGACCAGCGATCGCCCGCAGCCCTGCACCAACACGCTGGCGAACACCACGTCGAAGGAGCCCTGCATGACGGCGAGGCCGGCCACCACCTGCGATCAGCCCGCCGCCCGCACCACGACCCGGCACGCCACGTCGAGGCGGTCCCGCGCGACGGTCAGGGCAGCAAGCAACCGCTCGCCGCACCACATCGCAGCAGCCCGTGCGGCATCAGCGATCGCCCGCAGCCCCGCACCAACACACTGGCACACCACGTCGAAGCGGCCAGCTACCCGCGATCAGCCCGCCGCCTACATCACGACCCGGCCTCGCCGCGTCGAGACAGTCCGGCGCGGCGAGGCCGACTACCATCCCGCCGCTCGCGTCCAGGGTCCAGCGCATGCCGCGTCGAAGCTGTCCCGCACGACCGGCAAGACCGACGACCAGCGATTGGCCGCCGCCCTGCACCCGCACCCCGGTGCACACCAGATTGGCACGGCCCGGCGCGGCGGCGACCAGCGGTTGGCCGCCGTCCGCGCTCGCTGGGGGCGCCGCGGCGTGCTGCCTCCGTTGATGTCCTGCTCGAAAGCGGTGCGGGTGAGGGCGTGTCCGTCTGACTGACCGACACGCCCCGCTTTCGAGTCACCGCCTTGCGCAGATCGAAGTCCAGACTCGATCAGCCTCGCCGGCGTCGCGGACCCGCTCGCAGACGGGACGTGACCGAGCTGCGGGCTTCGATCGGGCGGGAGGGCTACAGGAGTTCGACGGAGCCGCGTTCCTTCAGGTTGTCGACGAGCTTCTTCACGTCCTGGGCGCGGGAGCGGGGGCAGACCAGGAGGGCGTCGGGCGTGTCGACGACGATGAGGTCGTTGACGCCCACGACGGCGACCAGGCGGCCTGACTGGGGGACGACGACGACGCGCTCGGCGTCCTGCATGATGACGCCGGTCGGGGCGGCGGGGTCGAGGTTGACGACCACGTTGCCGGCGGTGTCGGTCTCGAGGAGCTCGCCGAGGGTGTGGAAGTCGCCGACGTCGTTCCAGCCGAAGTCGCCGGGGACGGTGCCGACGAGGCCGGCCACGCCGGCGCCTTCCATGACGCCGAAGTCGACGGAGATCTTGGTGAGGTCGGGCCAGAGGTCGGCGAGGACCTCTTCGCGGTCGTGGGTGTCCCAGGCCTCGGCGATGCGGCGCAGGCCGTCGTGGAGGACGGGCTGCTGGCGGGCGAGCTCGTCCAGGAAGACGTCGACGCGCCAGACGAACATGCCGGCGTTCCACAGGTACTCGCCGGAGTCGACGTACGCCTGGGCGAGGGGCAGGGCCGGCTTCTCCTCGAAGGAGGCGACCTTGCAGACGTCCCCGGTGCCGGTGGGCTCGCCGACGTGGAGGTAGCCGTAGCCGGTCTCGGGGTGGGTGGGGGTGATGCCGATGGTCATCAGGAGGCCGTCCTCGGCGCCGGCGATGGCCTTGCGCAGGACGGACGTGAAGGCCGGGACGTCGCGGACCAGCTGGTCGGCGGCGAAGGCGCCCATGACGGCGTGCGGGTCGCGCCGGGCGATGACCGCCGCGGCCAGCCCGATGGCGGCGCACGAGTCGCGCGGCGTGGGCTCGACCAGGATGTTGCCTTCGGGAAGGCCCGGGAGCTGCCGCGCCACCGCCGCCGCGTGGGCCACTCCGGTGACCACGAACGTGGTCTCGGGGGTCGCGAGGTCGGCCAGGCGCCCGTACGTCGCCTGGAGCAGCGACAACGGAGTGCCTGTGAGGGCGTGCAGAAACTTGGGATGACCGGCTCGCGACAACGGCCAGAGCCGCGTGCCACTGCCCCCTGCTGGAATGACCGCGTAGAACACAGGCCCATCATGCCCAGCCAAGGGCGCGTTCCAACAACTCGAAGGTGTCATGTCCACTACGAATATCGCCTGATCTGGTTTCAGAGGGTGACGCGGGAGGACTAACTGCGCGGATTCGCCGCTCTCGACCAGGCGGCGAGGTGCACCTCGGCGCTCGACTCCCAGGTGAACTCCTTGGCGCGCGCGGCACCGGCCTTGGCGAGCGCGTTACGGCGCTCGTGATCGTCGAGCAGCGCGGCGAGGTCGCGGGCGATCTCGTCGGTGCCGGGTCCGGTGTAGGCGACAGCGTCTCCGCCGACCTCGGGCAGCGAGAGCCGGGGCGTGGTCAGGACGGGAGCGCCGCAGGCCATGGCCTCCAGGATCGGCAGGCCGAAGCCTTCACCGAAGGAGGGGTAGGCGGCGACGACGGCGCCGCCGAGGAAGCCCGGCAGGTCCGCGTAGCGCAGGTAGCCGGGGCGCAGGAGGCGCAGGTGGCTGGGGACCTCACCGAGCGCGCCGTCGATCTCGTCGTCGTGGCCCTGGCCGCCGGCGATGACGAGCGCCGGCGGGTCGGGCCGGTCGCGGACGGCGGAGATCCAGCCGCGGATGAGGCTCGGCACGTTCTTGCGGGGCTCCTTGGCGCCGAGGAACGCGATGTACTCCGTCGTGCCGAGGCCGAGGCGGGCCCGGACGCGGGCCTTCTCGTCGTCGGTGGGCGCGTGGAACGCGTCGGGGTCGACGCCGTGGTAGGCGACGTCGATGCGGGTCGGGTCGGCGTCCAGCAGGCGGATCAGCTCGTCGCGGGTCGCCTTGCTGGGGACGATGACCCGGCTGGCACGGCGCAGTGACGTCTTGATCGCGGAGCGGAAGAAGGTGCGGCGGGACTTGTCGTAGTGCTCCGGTTCGGTGAAGAACGTGGCGTCGTGGACCGTGACGGTGACGGGGCAGCCGGCCCGCAGCGGGCACGTGTAGAAGGGCGAGTGCAGCACCTGGGCGCCGACCTGCTGGGCGAGCATCGGCAGGCCGGTCTGCTCCCAGGCGAGGCGGGCGGGTCGGTGGGCCGCAGCGGCCGGCGCGGCCATGATCCGGGCACCGGACAGTAACCGTCCGTAACGTTCGGCGTCGGTGCGCTGACAGACCACGGCGAGGTCGGCGTCGAGCGCGGCCAGGGCGCCGAGCAGGCCGTCAACGTAGCGCCCGACACCGCCTCGGTCGGCTGGGACACTCGTGGCGTCGACGAGCACACGGGGCGGACGGCCGGGGGTCACTGGGCGTCTCCTTCGAACACGGCATGCCACGCGTAACGAACGTCACGCGATACGTCAGGCAAAGCCTACGCCCGATCCCCCGGTGATCGATGTCCACGACGCGACTCGCGATCGAGGAAACCCAGGATTCAGCTCAACGGCATCGGAATGTCGCCCGGCGCACCCACGTCGTAACCGCCCGCACCGCGGATCTCGTAGCGGCCGTCGTGGTACACCGCCGGATCCGCGCGGCCGTCCCCGTCGTACTGCGCGGACACCGGCGTTCCGGAGGCGCCGAACTTCACCGCGGCCTGGCCTTCGATGGTGAACTGCTGGGTGACCGGGTTCCAGGTCGCGGCGTCGACGGTGCCGTTGCCGTCGTAGTCGGCGGGCGCGGCGAGCTGGCCGGGCGCGCCGACCTTGAACTCGCGCAGCGCGTAGATCGCCCACAGTCCGGTCGACGGGCGCCAGATGGCCGCCTCGGCGCGGCCGTCGCCGGTGTAGTCGGCCGGCACGGGCACGTCGCCGGGCACCCCGAGCTGCAGCTCGCCGATGCCCTTGATGTACCAGACACCGGTCGCCGGACGGAAAACCGCCAGCTCAGCCGCGCCGTCGCCGTCGAAGTCGGCGGGTGCCGGCACATCGCCCGGAAGACCCCACTGGACGGTCCTGGGGCCCTCGCCGGTGAGCAGCATGCTCCAGTTGCCGGTCGTCGGCGACCAGGTCGCGACGTCGTCCTTGCCGTCGCCGTTGTAGTCCGCGGCGACCGGGATCTCGTTGGGCCCGCTGGTGAAGATCGGATCGGGGATGCCCTGGAGGCGGACGGTGCCGTCGGTGGGCCGGTACGCGGCCAGCAGCGTCCGCACGATCTCGGGTTTGACCAGGTCGCCGAGGATCGCGCCGGCGCGGTCGCGGATCCAGGGCAGCGCGGCGAGGCCCTTCGCGCCGGGGCACTCGGTCGGGTTGGTCTGCTGGTGCGGGAAGACGCGGGGCACCGTCACGGTCGTGCCGGCCGGGTAGCGCGACGTCGACCCGCCGCCGGTGAGGCTGACGGTGCCGCGTGGATCGATCGCCTGATGCAGTGAAAGTTTCCACGCGGTGTACTGCGCGGCGGCCTCCTGGACCGGCTGCGGCACGCTCGTGTACCGGTAGTCGCCGATCATCGCGATGCCCGCGGTGCCGGTGTTGAACCCGCCGGCCTGGGCGCCGACGACGGGGCGGGACAGCCCGCCGGAGCGGCCCTCCCAGAGCCTGCCGAAGCGGTCGACCAGCACGTTGTAGCCGATGTCGCCCCAGCCGCGGCTGACCGTCTGGTACTGGTAGATCGACCGGAGGATCTTCGGCACCTCCTCCGGGCTGTAGTCGTTGCCGGTGGCGGTGTGGTGCAGGGCGACGGCCTTCACGTAGGGGGCGTACTGCGGGCGCCAGTCCATCAGCTGCTCGTTGGCGCCCCAGGCGGCGCGGCGCAGGATGGCGGGCATGAACGGGCGCAGCCCGACGGGCTGACTCTCCGTGACCGGGGTGGCGGGGTCCGGCGCGATGTCGCCGGGCGCGTCGGTGGGGTCGATGAGGTCGGCGGCGATGTCGTGCGGCGTCGCCCCGCCGGTCGTGGTCACGGCCAGTTGCACGCCGTCCGCCTTGCCGGTCCAGACGAGGTCCGCGCCGCCGCGCTGGCCGGGCCGCGGCGCGTCGGGCGTGACGTCGCGGTCGGCCTCGGCGGTGTCGACGGTCCTCCAGGCGCTCCAGGCGCCGCCAGGGGTGTGGTGCCGGACGGCGACGCTGACGTCGCCGATCTTCCCGGTCTCGCGCCAGGTGACGCCGACGGCGCTGAAGGGGGCCACGCCCTCACGGGTGACGGTGAGTGTCCGTGCTTTCACGCCGCGCCGGTACCGCTCGCCGAGGCCCGCCGGCGGGCCGGCCTGCGCGGCGACGCCGTCGGCCGGCTTCTCGAAGCTGCCCAGCGGGATGCGCGTGACGTTGGGGGTGACGCCGGTGGGGCCGGGCTGCTTGGCGACGGGGTTGGCCCACTGGATCGGCGCGGCGAGGTCAGGCGCCGGCGGCAGGAACGGGATGTGCGGGTCGGCGGTGGCACCGCCGGCGCTGAGCAGTGCGATGGCGACGCCGCCCACGGCGACGAGTTCGAGCCGCCGGTATCGTCGCATTGCCCATACCCCCATCGCACACCACCTAGCTAGACCCGATTGGAGATGCTATGGGAGGATTTTCCGGACATATGGGGAATACAGTTCCTTCACTCTTTGCGGCAATTGTCGGAAGGGACCCGTCACTTCCGCTGCTGACGTTCTACGACGACGCCACCGGGGAGCGGGCCGAGCTGTCCGGCGCGACGCTCGGCAACTGGGTCTCGAAGACCGCGAACCTGCTGGTCGACGGCTGCGGGCTGGGCCCCGGCGACACGGCCGGCGTCTGGCTGCCGCCGCACTGGCAGACCGCCGCGGTGCTGCTCGGCGCCTGGTCCGCCGGGGTCACCGTCGCCTACGGCGAGCCGACCGCCGCCGGCATCGACGTCGAGTTCGCGTCGGCGCAGGCGGTCGAGGCGGGCGTGCCGGCGGGCCCGCCGGACCGGTTCGTCCTCGGGCTGGCCCCGATGGGGATGCCGATGCGCACCCCGCCGGCCGGCTGGGCCGACTACGTGACCTCGGCCCGCCAGCACGGCGACCACTTCCCCGGCGCGCCCGTCGCCGCGGACACCGGCGCGCTCGTCGAGACCGACGGCTCGCTCGACGGGCACGGCCCGCTCCTGGACCGCGCCCGGGCCCGCGCCGCCGAGCTGGGCATCTCGGGCGGCCGGGTGCTCATCGACGCCGACGCGTACCCGTACCCCCTCGACTGGCTGCTGGCGCCGCTCGCCGCCGGGGCGAGCGTGGTGCTCAGCGTGCGCACCGACCTGTCGAAGCTGCCCGCACGGGGCACCTCCGAGCAGGTCGACCACACCGTCGGCCCTACTGTCTAGCCGCCCGGACCGCTTCGAAGTACCGCAGCGACTCCGGGTTCGCCAGGGCGCCCTTCGCGGCGGCCTGATCGACGGGCGTGCCGGTGAGGATCCGCTTCACCGGCACTTCCAGCTTCTTGCCCGACAGCGTCCGCGGCACCGCCTCCACCGCGAACACCTGGTCGGGCACGTGCCGCGGGGACAGGGCCGTGCGCAGCTCCCGCGCGATCGTGGCGCGCAGCGCGTCGTCGAGGGTCACGCCGGGCCGCAGCACGACGAACAGCAGCAGCTCTCCCGCCCCGCCCTCGGGGTCCTCCAGGTGCACGACGACCGAGTCGGTCACGTCGTCGAGGCCCTCGACGACCGAGTAGAACTCGCTGGTGCCGAGCCGGACGCCGCCACGGTTGAGGGTGGCGTCGGAGCGGCCGGTGATCACGCAGGCGCCGCCCTCGTCGATGGTGATCCAGTCGCCGTGCCGCCACACGCCCGGGTACGTGCCGAAGTAGGCGTCGGCGTAGCGGGACCCGTCGGTGTCGCCCCAGAAGCCGACCGGCATGCTCGGCATCGGCGCGGTGATGACGAGCTCGCCGAGCTCACCGATGACCGGGGTGCCGTCGGCGGCGTAGGCCTCGACCCGCGCGCCAAGGGCCCGGCACGCGATCTCGCCCGCGTGGACGGGCAGCAGCGGCACACCGCCCACGAACGCCGTGCACACGTCGGTGCCGCCGGACGCCGAGGCCAGCAGGACGTCGGCGGAGACCGCGTCGTACACCCACTCGAAACCCTCGGGTGGCAGCGGCGCGCCGGTCGAGCCCACGCCGCGCAGCGCCGACAGGTCGGCCTGCTCCTTCGGGACGAGGCCGGCCTTGCGGCACGACAGCAGGAACGGCGCGGACGTGCCGAAGTACGTGGTGCCGGACTCGGCCGCGACCCGCCACAGCCAGCCGAGGTCGGGGTGCGCGGGGTTGCCGTCGACGAGGACGATCGCGGCGCCGACCGCCGGGCCGGAGACCAGGTAGTTCCACATCATCCAGCCGGTCGTGGTGAACCAGAAGAACCGGTCGCCGGGGCCGAGGTCGTGGTGCAGCGCGAGCATCTTGAGGTGCTCGAGGAGGATGCCGCCGTGGCCGTGCACGATCGGCTTCGGCAGGCCCGTGGTGCCGGAGGAGTACAGCACGTAGAGCGGGTGGCTGAACGGTACCGGCGCGAACTCCAACGCGTCGGACGTCTCGTCCCAGACCGGATCGCCGCCGTGCAGATACGGGATCTCGATGAACGCCTCGACCGACGGCAGCGCCTCGCGGATCGCCGCCACCTCGGCGCTGCGGTCGACGGCCTTGTCGCCGTAGCGGTAGCCGTCCACGGCGACGAGGACCTTCGGCTCGATCTGCTGCCACCGGTCGACGACCGAGCGGGTGCCGAACTCGGGCGCGCAGCTGGAGAAGATGGCGCCGAGGCCGGCGGTGGCGAGCATGAGGACGAACGTCTCGGGGATGTTCGGCGCGTACGCCGCGACCCGGTCGCCCTGCGTGACGCCGAGCCGCCGCAGCGTCGCCTGCGCCCGGCGGACCTGCTCGCGCAGCTGCGCGGCGGTCAGCGTGACCGGCTCGCGGGTCTGCGAGTAGGCGAGCACGACCGGCTCGTCGTCGGCGACGCCGGGCATCCGCAGCACGTGCTCGGCGTAGTTGAGGCGGGCGCCGGGGAACCAGTCGGCGCCGGGCATCCGCGCGTCGGGCAGCGCCGCGGTGGCCGGCTCGTGCGTGATGACCTCGAAGTGCTCCCAGATCGCCTGCCAGAACTCGGCCGGGTGGTCGACCGACCACTGCCACAGTTGCCCGTAGTCCTCGAACTCCAGGCCCCGCTCGCTCGACAGCCATCGCAGGAAGGCACCGATACGGGTGCGTTCACGGACGTCTGCAGGGGGTCGCCACAGCTCCTTCGCCATCCGACCATCTTCCTGCACGCCCGAACGATCGCTCAGTGTGGGCCACCGACATCCGCACCCGGGTTTCCGTGTGGCGGCCGCGGGTAATCGACACGGGTATGACGCTCTCGTTGCCGCACCACCACCGCCCGCAGTGGGTCGGCCTCGCCGGATTCGGTGCCGCCGCGGCGGCCGCCGCTCTGATCGGCGGGCTGGGCGTCGCCGGGACCGCCAGTGAGTACGACTCGCTGAGCCAGCCGTCGTGGGCGCCCCCGTCATGGCTGTTCGGGCCGGTCTGGACCGTCCTGTACTGCTGCATCGCGGTGTCCGGCTGGCTGGTGTGGCGGCGCTCCGGATGGACCGCCGCCCTCACCGTCTTCGCAGCTCAGCTGGCCCTCAACGCGATCTGGACGCCGTTGTTCTTCGGCGCCGGCCAGCGCGGGCCGGCGCTGGCCGACATCGTCGCGCTGTGGGTGCTGATCGGCGTGAACATCGCCATGTTCTGGCGGCGGTCGCGCCTCGCGGCCGGGCTGCTGGTGCCCTACTGGGCGTGGGTCACGTTCGCCACCGCGCTCAACGCTTCGGTGTGGTGGATGAACCGCTAGCCCCCGGCGTCTCCTGCGTGAGGTCCCGGGCGGCGCCCGGCACCGGCCGCGGTTGTGTGGCAAAGTCCACGAACTCGAAGTTCCCGGCGGTCACCTTCAGATCCGCGCCCCGTCCAGGCGCCGCCGGCGAACCGGCCCGTCGCCGCGTCGACGAGCAGGCAGTCGGCCTTCTGCGCGTCCGCCATGCAGATCACGTCGCGCTGCCGCCGGGGCAGCTTCGCCAGCACCCGGGCGACCTTCCGCGACCGGCGCTGCGCGTCGGTGCGCTCCTCCGCCCGGGTCGCGTGGCTCTCCTGCACGGGGTCGACCCCGGTCCGCGCGAGGGCGCGGTAGCCGCGCACCTCGTCGCGGCGGTGCCGGTTGAGCACGTTCGTGGCGATGCCGAACAGCCACGGCAGCGGCGGCTGGTCCTGCGCGAAGGTGTGGCGGCGTTCGTACGCGATGAGGAACGTCTGCGCGACGACGTCTTCGGCCAGATCCGGACCGACCGGCGCGCGCAGTAGCGGTACAGCGTCCGCGCGTGCCGGTCGTAGATGGCCGTGAAGCCGTCCGCGATCAAGAGGTTGCCTTCCGGGTCCACACCCCTTCTTGTCCGCACGCGCCTGTCATGTTCCCGCTACTTCTGTTCTTCCTGGCGGTGCCGCTGGATCGCCTCCCGGCGCGACAGGCGGTGCTCGCGGCGGATCTCGGCCTCGCGCCACCGGCCCTCGTTCTCGGGCGAATCGGGCACGACCGGCGGCACCGCCCGGGGCTTGCCGTCGGCGTCGACCGCGACGAACACCAGATATGCGGTCGCCACCACGACCGGCTCGGCGACCTCGTCCCACCGCTGCGCGACCAGCCGCACGCCGATCTCCATGGACGTCGTCCCGGTCCAGTTGACCTGCGCGTACGCGTGCACGAGGTCGCCGACCCGCAGCGGCTCCAGGAACAGGATCTCGTCGATCGACGCCGTCACCGCCGTGCCGCCCGAGTGCCGCGCCGCCGCCGCGCCCGCCACGTCGTCGACGAACTTCATGATCACACCGCCGTGGACCGTGCCGTAGAGATTGACGTCGACGGCGGTCATGATGCGGCTCAGCGTCACCCGTGAATACGCGGTCGGTCGGCCAGTGTGCTCCTGCATTCCCCAGACGGTACGGTGCGAACCATGCGACACGTGGGAAGCCTGATCGCGGGGATGTTGATCGCCCCGATCGCGTGGCTGCTGATCGCCCTCGGCCAGCAGAAATCCACTGAAACGGTGACGAAGTGGGTGGAGCGCGGCGCCTTCGACAGCGTCGACCTCATCGTGCCCGCCGCCTACCTCCTGGGCGCCGGCCTGATCCTGGGCCTCATCGCCACTCTGCGCATCTCCCCCGTCGGCCCGGTCGTCGCCGGCCTGGCGCTGCTCGGCACCTACGTGAGCCTCTTCATCGACCCGCTCGGCGCCCTGGACGGCCTGCCCGCCGACTACAAGCTCGCCGGCCTGACGATCAACCTGCAGCTGCCCATCCTCAACGGCACGACCGCCGTCCTGGGCATGGCCCTGCTGGTCGCCGCCGCGAGCGTCAAACGCTGGCGCGCGTGGCCGTTGACCGCCCCGGTCGTCGTCGCCGGCGGCGAACCCCTCGACCCGCACGAGTTCCCCCTGGGCCAGGGCCCGACCGCGGCGCACCCCGGCTCCCGCACCACCGAGTTCCCGGCCGCCGCCGGCGCCACGTCGGTGCTGCCGCCGTATGGCGCGCAGGCCTCCTCCGGTGGCGGCAGCGGCTCTGGTACGCCGAGCTCCGGCGCCACCTCCGTCCTGCCCACCTTTGGGGCCGCTTCGGCCGGTTCGCCGGGCCTGCCTTCCGACGCGACGCAGCCCGTGCCGCCGGTGGGCCGCCCCGCCGCCGGCCACCCGCCCGTGTCGCATTTCGCCGCTCCGGTGTCCGGCGCTGGGTCGTACTCGCCTCCGGTGACCTCCGCGCCCCCGGTGTCGTCCGCCCCGCCGTCTTCTGCTCCGCCGGCGCTTTCGAAGCCGGCCGCGTCCGGGTTCGGCGCGCAGGCCTCCGCGGCGGGCGGGGCACCGGCTCCTGGGTTCGCCGCACAGCCCCCCGCCGGTGGACACCCCGGCCAGCAGGGCGGCCCGGCCCCGGTCTCAGCGCCCGGCAGCAGCACCGGCCCGTCGTGGCTCACCCCGGAATCGATCGCCGCCCAGCCTTCTTCTCCCCAGCCGTCCTCCGCCCCGCCGGCGGCTGGGCAGCCCTACTCGGCGCCGCCGGCCCCTGGTCAGCCTTCCTCCGTTCCGCCGGCCCCCGCGCACCCCCATTCGGCGCCGCCGGCCGCTGGGCAGACGTACCCCGCGCAGCCCTTCTCTGCCCCGCCGGCCCCTGCACAGCCTCATTCAGCACCGCCGGTCGCTGGGCACCCCCATTCGGCGCCGCCGGTCGCTGGGCAGTCGTATCCCGCACAGCCCTTCTCTGCCCCGCCGGCCCCTGGGCAGCCTCACTCGGCACCCCCGGCCCCTGGGCAGCCTTACGCGGCCCCGCTCGCCGGGCAGCCCCCGCTGACGCAGCCGTCCTCCACCGCAGCGCCGGTCGCGCGGCCGCCGGCCGCCGCTCCTGGCGCCGAGACCTCGGGTGGGCAGGCCGCGCCGGCCACCCCGCCCGGCCCGTTCCCGCCGTCGCTCGGTGGCCGGGGTGGACCGCCGGCTCCGGCCGCCCCGCAGGGTTCGACGCCGCCTGGGCCGTTCCCGCCCGGGGGCGCACCCGCCCCGGGCTCCGCGACCCAGTTCCGCCCGGCCTCCGGCCAGGGTGCGCAGACGCCGCCGTTCGCTCCGCCGGGCGCGCCCCGGCCTGCCTCGGCACCTCCCGCGCCCCAGTTCGGCCAGCCCGCATCCGCCCCGCCGGCGCCGTTCGCACCTCCCACGTCCGGCCCCGCGTCCGCACCACCCGCACCCGGCCAGGCGTCCGCACCACCGGCCCAGTTCGGCCAGCCGACCGGCCCCGCGCCCGCGCAGTTCGGACAGCCTGCGTCCGCACCGCCCACGCACTCCGGGCAGCCCTCCGCCGGTCCCGCGTCCGCACCGCCCGCGCCGTTCGCACCACCGACGGCCGGCCCCGCCTCGGCACCGCCCGCGCAGTTCGGGCAATCCCCCGCCGGTCCCGCATCCGCACCGCCCGCGCAGTTCGGGCAGCCCTCCGCCGGTCCCGCGTCCGCACCGCCCGCGCCGTTCGCACCACCGACGGCCGGCCCCGCCTCGGCACCGCCCGCGCAGTTCGGGCCGT